>JAGHUE010000110.1 GCA_018064985.1 Candidatus Colicola faecequi
AACAGCGTCGCCGTCGAAGCCATCGCGGGAACTCCACTTGTTGAATGCAATACCACGAATATCGCTTGCGTTGACCCATTCTTCGAGCCAGCTGCCGGTAATGTCAACAGCGAAGGTGAAGGTCTCGCCGATTTCCGGGTTAGCCTCTGCCCATTCGCCGGTCTCGCAGTCATACTTAACGATGAAGCGGCCGTCTGCGCCGATCGGGTTAGCAATCATCTCTACTACCACTGGAGCCTCGAGCATTTCGCGAGCCGGAGTGGTGCACTTGTTGATTTCCTTTGGAGCAGCCAATGCGATTACGCCGGCGCCACCTGATGCGATAAGGTTACCTGCGTAGTCCCAGTTCATCTGCAGAATCTCGTAGTGGTTGTTATCGGAGGTCGTATTGTAGCTGTGCTTGTAGCGATACTTGAGAACGAGGGCCGGAGTGTTGTCGGTCCACTTGATGTCAAACACAAGGAAATCATTGTCAACACCATTGAGAATGATGGTCTTTTCATCCGGGCTGAGAGCGAATACAGAACCGAGTGAACCCTCGATGATGAGTTGGTCGAATGCGTCTACTGGAGCCTGATGCGATGCATATGTGCATTCACCATCCCAGGTGTAGAAGCGCAGCGATGTGGCAGATGCGTTGTTGTTGCCTGCCGAGCGGTGCTGGCTTACCCAAACGCCGTGCGAGCAGCCCCATACGTTGCCGTTGGTATTGGCCTGGCCGGCGAAAGTGATAGTGGCAGACGGAGCGCCGTCCCAACTGTGGAGAATAGTACCGTCGGGCTGGCCGATGTTGTAAATGCAGAGGCCGTTGGTCGGGAGAGTGCTGCCTGGGTCCTCGTTATAAACGAGAAGCTTGGTGTCAGCGCCCGTGCCGTAAACGAATACGGAGGATGTCGACGAACCCTCTTCTACGCCTGCTGCATTTTTCCAGAGACCGTCGCCGTTCTGCGTGCCTGCGAAGAAGGTGTTGTGAACGTGCTCCGGATCAGCCGGATCAATAGTATAAACACCGGAGTGCGGATCGCCCCAATCGCCTACGAATACCCAACCGTCGCTTGCGATGCCGAAGCGGTAAGGAGAAGAGTAGTAGCGCTGCTGACCTTTGTAAGCGGTAGTGTTCTGGAGGGAATAGTCTGCGTTCATTACGTACATGCCGCTGGCCTGGCTGTTAGCGCCGGCGCGGTCCATGAGGTAGATGGTGCCGAAATGATCGGTCTCCGGGAAAACGTTCACTGCGTTGAATACGCGAGTGAAGCCGGTCGACTTCTTCATGATCTCACCCCAGTTACCTACGGTCGGTGCACTTGCCTCAACCTCCCAACGGAGCGGAAGTGCTGCCGGAAGTTGGCTTGCATCAAGGTTGAGGCTGTTCTGGCCTTCTTGTGCACTGGCTACAGCCATGCGTCCCACCTCGGTGCCTTCCTCATTGCGGAAGATGATGTTTGCCTCGGTCGGTTCGGTATTGAGTTTGAAGCGGAATTCGTAAGTGGAGTCGTTGAGCTCTGCCTCGAGGTCGTATGCGTAGATGTTGCTGAAGACGGGCTGCGTTTGGCCGGCCGTAGTGTAGCGGTAGATGGCCTTGTCGGTTGCTACGTAAAGAACGATATCCTTACCGTCTGCGAGAGGCTTCACGCTGCAGTAAGCGGTGCTGTCGTTGAGAACGATATTGGTCGTTGTTGCGGTAGCCTGAGACATGCCACTGGTGATGTTGAACATCTTTACACCGGTTACTGTGCCGTTGGCCATTACTGGGGCTGCTACAACCGACTTGCCTGCATATTTCATAGCACCTGCACCATATGCACCCTCGAAGTCGAAGTTGTAGGTCGGTGCCTGTGCGTCGGCGTTGAACGAAACTTCCACCGTGCGGTTTTCGCCTGCAAGCACTAGGTTGTCGTCTGCGTTAGGAGAAGCTACTGCGGAGTAGTGGCCATAGAGCGGCTCGGTCATCGTGCCGGCATCCTGGTTGCGCAGCGTAGAAACGAGCTGATAGTTGTCGGTGCTCATCGTGGCGATGCGGAACTGAAGGCTTGAACCGGTGGTTCGGGCATCGGTGAAGACGGTTGCCGTTGCGAGCGGACCGGAAACGGCAAACGTATTACCAACGTTGGCGTTGTAGAAGTTGCCGGCCCAGCGGCTGGTAAACCATGCGGTTGGAGCGGCGCTCAAGTCTGCCATATTCCAGTAATAGGTGCGGAAGGTGCCTTCCGGTGTGAACTGGCATTCCTCGTAGTTGCAACCTACAAGCACGGAGTCGGCGGTGAAGGCAATGCTGTAAACCGGATAATATTGGCCTTGCGTGCCCTCTGTGCTTACCTGCTGGATAAGTTCGCCTGTGAGAGTGTTGATTTTATAGATGTAAGATGCATGTGCCGTAGTATCGAGCGCGAGAACGTACGATTCTGCGTCATCGCGGACAAGTACTTGGCGAACCAATTTACCGGCCACTGTGGAAGCAAAGCTTGCGCTCTGTGCTGCACCGAAATTGTATTTGCCGTCGAGGCCGGTTGCGTTCTTCGATTTGTCCGGATATGTTTCATAAACGATCGGGTCAGGCTCCCAGGCGGTATCGCGGAGTTGGAGGAACGGATAGGTGGTATGGTTGGCCGTTACCACGATGTCCTGACCAGCTTGCTCGGCATCGAGATCGAAATAGCCGGGGCAAGTAGCGAAAAGACGGTAGGTGCCCGGGGTAAGGCCGTAGAATGCGAATATGCCGTTGTAGAGAGTATCCACCTGATACTGCTGTAAAGTATCGCCGGCTGTGTTGAGCAAGTAAACGGTTGCACCATTGCAAGGCAACCATTGGTCATTGGTCTTCGGGGTGTACTTGAAGAGCGAATGAACAATCTTGGTGTCGAGGTCTTTCACTGTGCCGCAGATATAGCCGAGCGTGTCGGCGTCAGCACCGAAGTAGTCCATGATGCCGCGGTAATAACCGATGCCTTCCATGTTGCAGTAGTCAACGTTGAGCGCGCGGTGACGAGCCGGCTGATAGGTGTGGAAATAGCCTTCCCAAAGGCCGCCCGGAGTGCCGTGCTTAAGCACGCCGAGGTAGCCGGTATAGGTGTTGCCGCTGACTGCGGATGTGCGGGAATCTTCGTCGCCGTAGAAGTCGATGTCACCGCGAACGTTCATGCTCGTTGCGCTGTAGGCAGATGCTTGGTCAAAACCGGCGCCGAACATTTCCCAGCGCCAGGGCCAGATAGCCTGACCGATGTTGTAGCTGGTCTGTTCGAAAGTGGTTGTCTTGGCATCATGTCCGCGGAAAAGGAAAAGCGGATAGTTGGTGGTGCCGCCGTCGGTTGCTGCGTTTGAGTGAACGGAGATGAAGAGGTCCATATTGTTGGCCTCTACTTCCTCGCAAATCTCGGAAAGTCTGCGGTTGAACTGCTCGTAATCAGGGCGGCTGGTGTAGTCGGAATAGCTATAATCCGGATAGTCGCCGTTGATCATGGTGTAAGGCCAAGGGCCGTTTTGCGTACGGCTGTACATGATGTATGCACCGCTTGCTTGCAGGCGCTGACCAAGGTAGAGGCACTTCCAGAGGTCGGTGTTCGACTCGTAGAAACCGGTGGTATCCGGCATGCCGGTGCTCGGAAGATTGGGGTAAGGAATAGTGGCCATCGGTCGGTCGTTGGGGCCGAAAGAGCCGTGACCCGGGTTGATATAAATACGCTTACCCGTAAGATCGGTTGCCGCTGCCGACAATGTGATGGCGGCGAGGGCTATGATGGTAAATAATATGCGTTTCATACTGATCTGATTCTTAAATTATTCTACCGTGATGAGATAAGTCTCGCCATTGAAGCCGCTGCATACGATCTTTCCGTTGCATGCATAGGGATACATAGCATTGATCCCGTTGGTGAGCACTTGTTTCTTGCCGCGGAGGCTTACTGCCACGATCTCCGATGAAGTGACTACTTCGCCGTTGTCTTGATCGTTCATGCCGATCACAACAGAGTTGTTGTACCATTTCGGAGCGCGGAGGTCTCTGCCGAGGAATTTTACGTTCCTACCGTTCATGTCGCATACGTAAGCGCCTCTGCCGCCTACGTAGAAGAGGATCTTCTGGCCGTCGGGCGAAACGGAAGGCCAGAGATACGATGCGTCACCGCACGGATTCAATACACGCGAAGTGCCACCGATGGTCAGTACAAGCTGACGATCCTCGATCGACACGCTTGGACGACCGACCTCGAGCTGATTGGCCATTGCGATGCGGCCGAGGCTGCGGGTCTGGTCTACCAGTACGTTCTCTTGGCGGGTCTGCAGGTTGAGGCGGACGAGTTTGTTGTTGAGCTGGTTGCCTTGTGCGACTACCTTCTCGCGATAGACGACGCTCTGTCCGTCGGATGCGATGCTGGCATTGTACCCTGCGCCGTTGGCGGTGGAGAGTACTTCCTGGCTACCGCTGATTAGGTCATACTTTGTGAGGCCCTTGTTTGTTCCGCTTGTGAGCAGGATGAAAGAGCCGTCGGGGCTTATGCCGGCCACTCTCACATCGCCCGTCGGAACGGAAAGCTGCTGTACTGACTGCACTTTCAGTACTTGAGCACTTGCCATCATTGACATGACAAGTCCAATGAAAAGGATACTTTTCTTCATGGTAATGGTTGTTTTTATGTTTTTTTCTTTTGTATGATATCTTTCCCGGCAAATGTGTCAGGCTATGGGGTATTATGCAATAATACGGGTGCAAAATTACTAAGATTTTCGCAGATGGGCAAAAAAAAAAGTATGTTCTTCAACATACTCTTTTCTATAAGGCCTTACCCGCAAAGTGTACAGACATACGGGTAGTGGTCGCTTCCGCCCGTTTTGTCCACCTTTGCCGAACGGGTGGTGAATTTGTCGGAGGCAAAGATGTAATCGATTCTGACGCCTGCCAGTTTCCATTTGAATGTCCAACCCCGTTTGCCCCATCCCTGACGCAAAAACGTGTCGTTTAATCCCTTCGAAATGGTGTGATAGGTATACGAAACCGGCACATCATTCATGTCGCCCGCTACAATCACGGGGTAGGGCGATTCGGCAATGGCGTCTCTCACCATCTCGGCTTCTGCTGCCCGGAAATGATAAGCGTTGGCCATCTTCCGGAGAATGTTGCCTGTTGAGCGCTTTATCTCTTCCGTATCACTCAGGTTCTCAGGCATTTCCAACTCATGGCGGGTAAAACTGTTGCTTTCCAGATGGTTGTTGAAAAGCCGGATCGTATCGCCTTCTACGATCACATCACAGTAGTCCGACGAATTGGCACGGCTCTCGTAATGGATGCTGTTTTTGTTCGCCAGCGGGTATTTTGAATAAATGGCCAGACCGAACTGACGACGTCCGTTATGAATGCTGAAATCGTAATATGTGTAAGGATATTCTTTGCGCAAAAAACGTTTTGCTTCGTCAAACGTGAGGTAATAAGGGTCGCGCCTTACTTCGTATTCTTGCAGGAAAACGATGTCGGCTCCCGACTCGCGGATATAGCCCAAAACTTCGTTTTTATCGGCTTTTTTGAGCTGTGAACATTGATGTGTATTGTAGGTCAGTACTGTCAGTGAATGCTCGCCCTCCTGCTCTTGACCTCCGAATTGATGGCTATAGGTTGTGAGCACATTGCCCATGGATAATCCGATGGCCAGAATACTTACCACGCACCAGCTTTTCCTATGGGAAAACCACCACGAGATGCCGAATACTACGTTTGTCCACAACAGTACCTCGAAGCCTACGCCCAACAGAGCCGGGAAGAGAAATTTCGCCGGCGAAACGTACACACAGCAATCAGCCAGCAGTAGGCAGCCTGCCGCGAGCAGATTGAGGGTCATCCAACCCACATGTCCTATCGAGTGAATGATGTTTTTCAACGTGAAAGCAGTATGCGGTAGTAAATGTGTAGGTCCCTGATTTTAAGAGGGATCTTTATAGTGATAGTTGGAAAAATCTTTCCCTTGGAAGCGGTTCTTTCGCTCGTCGTCTTTGTGCTTCCACCACAAGAGGAGCAACCAACCGAACAACATGCCGCCCAGATGCGCAAAGTGCGCAATATGGTCGCTGTTTACAGATGCTACACCGGCCGAAAGTTCGAACAATGCGTAAATTGCCACGAACACGCGCGATGGAATAGGGATAGGTACGAAAAGCAGGAACATTTTCTGCTCGGGAAACAGCCATGCGAATGCGAAAAGAATACCGAAAACGGCTCCCGATGCGCCTATCGTTACGGCCGGTCCGTGGGTCGTCATCATCCATATGAGTTCCTGTACGATGGCTGCGCCAATGCCGCAAACCAGGTAGTAGGTCAGGTATTTCTTCGAACCCCATTCGCGCTCGATAGTCATACCGAACATCCACACAGCCAGCATGTTACATATCCAGTGCCATACGTTGATGTGCATGAACATGTACGTCAGCGGCTGCCAGATATGAAACGAACCCGCCCCGTGAAACGACGACCAGCCGATGTTCATCAGACCGAGCCAATACACAAGGTCGATACCGAAACTTCCCAATACGAAGTCGGCAACGCCCACTACGGCCGTAATTGCCAGAATATTGCGGGTAACGGGAGGTAACTGCTCCCACATCCCTCTCATAACGTCTTCTATTGCCATATCTTTGTCTTTTACGGTTCTGCGGGCATGAACGCTGAGCCATTCCCGCACCTGCGGATAAACATTCTTTTCCGTAGGTGCTGCAAAATTACGAAAAAATAATGAATAATATCACAACCTATGCACTTTTTTCTGCAAAAAAGCCTCAAAATGAAAACAATAGCCGCTTTTTTTTCACAAAAAGTTTGATATTTGAAAAAATACTATTATCTTTGCAACCAAAAGTCAGTTTAATAGCCCTTTCGGGCCTTTTCCCTGTGTGGATTTTTCAAAATTTATTAATTTCATAATTTTTACATCATGAACAAGACTGAACTCGTAGCTGCAATCGCAGCTAAGGCTGAACTCTCTAAGGTAGCTGCAGCTGCTGCTCTCGACGCTACCCTCGCTACCATTGAAGAAGAACTCAAGGCTGGTAACAGCGTACAGCTTATCGGTTTCGGTACTTTCGCTGTTAAGGAGACTCCTGCACACGAAGGCATCAATCCTGCTACCAAGGCTAAGATCCAGATCGCTGCTAAGAAGGCTGCTAAATTCAAGGCTGGCGCTAAGCTCGCTACTCTCTAATTTTTCTTTAGGGAATAAAAAAAGGCTACCGTTTCTGGTAGCCTTTTTTTGTGTCTGTTGTCTCATCGGTCTGTCTGTTTTCGCTTTCTTTCGCAAAAATCAAAATGTTCCACGAGTGGACTCTCAGTGGAAGTAGAGTAGACTTTCATCGGAATTGTTCCACGCTTTTTCGATTGTTCCACAATGCGACTTTCATGGGACTTCGATGGGACTTTCATGCGAATTGTTCCACGCTCTTTCTTGACTGTTTTTTGTGTCAGAGCTGGCCGGCTTCTACGAGATTGATCACTCGTTCTACGATCTTGTCCTTGTCGTTTCCGTCGTATTCGGCCTTCAGGTCGTTACCGAACATCTTCGCGATGCCTTGCCAGAACATGGCCGTCACGCTGCCCTTGAAGAGCTTGATGCATTCATACGACGTACGGTCCGTTTCGCGATCCACCAGCAGCATCAGCATCTGGCCCTGGCTTGCCGTCATGTGGCGGAAATCGTCTTCATAGCGTGCGAAAAGCAGTTTTTCGTATTGTTTCCAGAATTTCTTCTGCTGTTTGCGGTTCATCTGCTTCATGAGGGCATCCGTCTGTTCCATTTCCTTGGCCAGCATCTTGGCATACGGAAGAGTCTTCTTTACGTCGCGGACCGTCCGCCAGTAGAACTGCTCCTGCCGCTTGTTGCGGAACTTCATTTTCGGATACACGTAGAGCTCGCGGATAGTAGCCAGGAAAATCGTGTCGCCCGTCTTCTGGTCGATCACGGCGCCGGCGGGAGTTCCTACCTCGTCACCCACGCGCTTGTACACCGCGTTGGCTGCATTAGCAGTCAACGAAAGTGCCAAAATGGCTAATATGAGCACTATTCTCTTCATTTCGTCTACAAAAATACAAAATAAGTGCCAAATATAAAAATTTTTTTGTATCTTTGCCGAAAAATACGCATTATTATCGTTTTTCTTTCTTCGAATGATTATAGAAAATCCATTACTGAATGATAAAATTCTCCACCTGATCGGCCGGGAGGCGGATGCGCTAGGGCTCGAGTGCTACGTCATCGGCGGTTGGGTGCGCGACCTCTTCCTTCATCGCCCAAGCAAGGACATCGACGTGGTGGTTGTCGGCTCCGGCATCTCCCTTGCCGAGGCGGTTCACAAGCGCCTCAAGGGCTCGCACCTCGCTGTTTTCCGTAATTTCGGTACGGCTCAGGTGAAGCGGGGCGATATCGAACTCGAGTTCGTTGGAGCACGACGCGAGTCCTATCATCGCGAGAGTCGCAATCCTATCGTGGAAGACGGAACGCTTGAAGACGATCAGAACCGTCGCGATTTCACCATCAACGCCCTCGCCATCTGCCTCAACGAGGCACGCTATGGCGAGCTCCTTGATCCGTTCGGTGGTATGGGTGATATGGAGGAATGCATCATTCGTACGCCACTTGATCCGGATATTACTTTCTCCGACGATCCGCTTCGCATGATGCGAGGCATCCGGTTCGCCTGCCAGCTCGGTTTCTGTCTCAATCTCACCACCTTCGAGGCTATCGAACGCAACAAAGAGCGTATCCGTATCATCTCGCAGGAACGCATTGCCGACGAGCTCAACAAGATAATGCTCTCCCGACGCCCTTCTGTCGGATGGAAACTTCTTGACCGCACCGGCCTTCTGCAGATCATCTTTCCGGAACTGGCGGCCCTCAAAGGCGTTGAAACCAAAGACGGCCGCGGCCACAAGGATATTTTCGCCCACACGCTCCAGGTGCTCGACACGGTAGCCGAGAATACCGCCCCCAATAGCGATTTCATCAAGAAACTCGAGGCGACTAAAGAGCAGGATTCCGATACGGAAGCTCCTTCTCAAAAGACGCTCCCGGATATCTCCGACCGCATCCTCTGGCTCCGTTGGGCGGCTCTCCTGCACGATATCGGCAAACCCAAATCCAAGAAATGGGAACCCGGAATCGGTTGGACTTTCCATAATCACAACTACCTCGGCCAGCGTCTCATCCCGAAGCTCTTTGCCCGCATGAAGCTCCCGCAGAACGAGAAAATGACCTACGTCCAGAAGCTCGTTGATCTTCACATGCGTCCTATCTCGCTCATCGAAGATACCGTTACCGACTCGGCTGTTCGCCGTCTGCTCTTCGAAGCCGGTGATGATATCGACGATCTCATGCTCCTTTGCGATGCTGATATTACCTCCAAAAACGAAGAGAAAGTGCGTCGCTATCGTGCCAACTACGAGCTCGTCCGCCAGAAAATGGTCGAACTCGAAGAGCGCGACCGCATCCGCAATTTCCAACCTCCGGTTATGGGTGAGGAAATCATGCAGACGCTCCACCTCTCCCCTTGCCGTGAGGTCGGACTTCTCAAAGCGGCCATCAAAGACGCAATCCTGGATGGCATTATTCCTAATGAATACGAGGCCGCGCGCGCGTTTATGCTCGCTAAAGCCCACGAAATGGGCCTTTGCTGATTTATGGATTTCGACGCAAGAGTACATATTGTTCGCAGCCTCACCCCTGTTTACGGCAAGGGTGAAGCGATGGCTCTTGCTTCTTGGATTGCCGAAGAACCCGATGGCTCGTATGATTTG
>JAGHUE010000132.1 GCA_018064985.1 Candidatus Colicola faecequi
GTCCATACCAGGAATCATGCCCATAAGGTCTTTCATATTACCCATCTTCTTGATCTGCTCAAGCTGCGAACGGAAGTCATTGAAATCAAACTTGTTCTTCGCAATCTTCTTGGCAATACGACGAGCTTCTTCTTCATCATACTGCTCCTGCGCACGCTCTACGAGGCTGACAACGTCACCCATGCCGAGAATACGATCAGCCATACGAGACGGGTGGAACTGATCGATAGCTTCCATCTTCTCACCCGTACCGATAAACTTGATCGGCTTCTGAACCACGCTGCGGATAGAAAGAGCCGCACCACCACGAGCATCACCATCGAGCTTGGTAAGTACAACACCGTCGAAATCCAGACGGTCATTGAATTCCTTAGCGGTATTGACAGCATCCTGACCGGTCATCGCATCAACTACGAAGAGCGTCTCCTGCGGCTTGATGGCATTCTTGATGGCTGCAATCTCCTGCATCATCTGCTCGTCGACTGCCAAACGACCTGCAGTATCGACGATTACAACATCATAGCCGTATACACGAGCCTTTTCAATAGCATGCTGCGCCTTGATAACAGGGTTCATTTCTGCCGGCTCGTCGAACACCTCTACGCCAATCTGCTCACCGAGGACACGAATCTGTTCGATAGCTGCCGGACGATAAACGTCGCAGGCAACCATCATCACCTTCTTGCCCTTCTTCTGCTTGAGATAGTTGGCCAATTTTGCAGAGAAAGTAGTCTTACCTGAACCCTGCAAACCGCTCATAAGGACGATAGCCGGCTGACCCTTGAGATTGATCTCAGCCGTCTCACCACCCATGAGGGCAGCCAATTCGTCGTGAGTGATCTTTACGAGCAACTGGCCCGGGCGAATAGCACCCATTACGTTCTGGCCTATGGCTTTTTCCTTGACAGTATCGGTAAACTGCTTGGCAGTCTTGTAGTTGACGTCGGCCTCAAGAAGGGCTTTGCGGATATCCTTTACAGTCTCGGATATATTAATTTCGGTAATACGTCCTTCACCTTTGAGAATCTTGAAGGAACGGTCTAATCTTTCGGATAGATTATCAAACATAGTAGAAAAATATTGTCGATTTTAGTGAGGCTTTTGCATAAAAAGCCTGCAAAGTTACTGATTTTTTTCGGAATACACAAAAAAATTTTGCCATTTAGGGATTTTTCCGTAACTTTGCCAAACAATAATGAAGAAAACTCTCTCAATACTGCTCTCTTGTCTTGTTTCAGTCGGTCTTTCTGCCAAGACCGACAGTACACGTGTGGCACTCAGTTACCAGGCTTCTTTCACAGCCGGCTACACGATGCACGACGGCAAAGTAGATGCTCAGCTGAAAGATAACTCGGGCAACAACTGCGGTCCGGCTTATCCGCTCTCCCACCCCGCAATGGGAGCAAAAGTTGCGTTGGAAATGCGTCCGCTTCGCTTCAACCAAGGGTTGAGCGACTGGAATGATGCAAGCGTGGGCGTTGCGCTCGATTATCTGAACATGGGTAATAACCGATGGCTCGGAAGTGTAATCGCACCTTATACGTATCTGCGTGTGCCGGTCGTCCGTTTGCCGCATTTCGAACTGGGAATCAGGCCGGGAATAGGTATGGCATTCAGCACAAAGACGTATAAGAATACCATATCGGACGATTTGCGCTATCAGGTGCTTTATCAGCTGAACGGTCAGACCGTGGCTAACCAATGTGTAGGTTCGGTTACTAATTTCTATTTTGCCGAAGCGCTCTATATGGAGTTCCCTATCAAGAAGGGTTTTTCCGTAGTAATGAGCGGAGGCTGGTATCATGTGAGCAACGGATCGACTATTCAACCGAATTCGGGCTATAACATGCTGAATGCCGAACTCGGATTGCGCTATGTGCCGGAAGAAACAAGGGCCGCTGAAGCAGAGGTGACAGGCGGAAGAAAAGGCTTGAAGAAACTCGGTTTGTATGATGGCAAGCGCTGGGATGTGGAAGCTTCGGCAAGCGGTTGGTTCAGACAAGTTTACTATAAAGACCAGAAGACGTTCGGAGTAGGAAGGCTCTCTGTAGCAGCACATTACAGACCATGGGCCATTTTCAGAATAGGTGGCGGCGTGGATGTTTTCTTCGACGGCGCTTACAACAAGCACGAGACGCTTTTCGGGAAAACGGCAGTCAACCTGGCGACTCCTGCAGACTGCTGGCGATTGGGCATAAGCATCCAGCCGGAGTTCGTTGTAGGAAGATTCTCAGCCGGTTTCCATTTCGGAGCCTATATGCTCGATGGTGTGAAGAATCTCGAGGCTAGTATTGATGAAGAGAAAGCCAAACTGGCAGCAGGGGAACGGCTCAACAAACCGCTTTTCTACTCGTACGATCTGCTTGGAGCAGGTTCCGCCGGCAAACCGGACGGATGGATGTACACCAGAATACTGCTCAAATACAGGCCAACCGACCATTTCTTCATTCAGGCCGGAATGAAAGCTCATCTGACGAAAGCGGAATTCGTGGATTTGGGCGTTGGCGTTTGCTTCTGAGCAACGTTTCACTTCAATGCAGTTCTGCAAAACTGCAAAACTGCAGAAGAAATACAGAATTGCATTATTGCACTCTTGCACAAACGAGAGTTACAATAGTTACAATTATTACAATAAAAAAAGAGCACACCACTCTATTCAAACAGAAGGCGACTGCGCAATCGTGCACAGTCGCTTTCTGTTTGGTTTTCAAATGTATTTAGAGAGCTTCTCCCCTATCCAACCGATGCGCTCATAGGAGATCAAGCGGCATAGCCAATTGCTGAAGCGCCCGAACTTCCGGTAGAGAAAATTGAACGTAAGATAAGCCAGCCATTGGTTCTTTGCCCGTGGCATACGACGAAGGATATTTCCGAACGAATAGAGTTCTTTGTATATCCATAGGTATCCATCCTTCAGTTGCTCCGGCGTCATAAGTTTGGGACGGAAGACAACATTCGCAGTATTGTAGAGGGAGAGATCGGTAGAGATGATACGCCCGTCGCGCACAAACTCATCATAGAGCTTTGTACCGGGATAAGGCGTGAGGATATGAGAGGTGATAGTCTCAATCCGCTGACTGATAATCCAATCGGCCGTCCGGCGGAATACTTCAGGTGTATCGTCATCAAGTCCAAATACGAAGCTGGCATTAATCATGATACCCCGCTTATGAATCTCCCGGATTGCATATTCGTAGTCGGCCAGACTGTTCTGCGTCTTGTGTACGCTGCTTACAGAAGCAGGGTTGATGCTCTCAAATCCAATGAAGAGCCCCTGACAGCCACTCTCCTTCATAAGGTCAAGCATACCAGGGATCTGCACCACGTTGATAGATACGGCAGCATTCCATTTCACACGGAGCGGAATTATCTCCCGAAGCAAGGCGGCAGTCCAGTTGGGATTGCCGATAAAATTATCGTCAATGAACATAATGTGCTTGCGACCCAACTGCCTGATTTCGCGAATCACATCAGGAATCTCTCTATGAATATAACGATGTTCACCATAGCTGTTGTAGCAGAAATCGCATCGAAACGGGCATCCTCTGCTCGTATGAAGGATATTGCAGTATAGGTATTTGCCACGAGGGATGAGGTCGTAGGCCGGCGGAACAATATCCTTGCCACAGAAATGAGGATCACTATGGTAAACAGGCTTCAGATTTCGATGTTGAAGATCCTCTACGATGCGAGGCCAAGTAGTCTCCGCGCCTCCGATGCAAAGGGCATCGAAAACCCCTTGAGGAACTGTATTCCAAGCCGTAGTAATATGTACACCACCTGCAACTACCGGCACTCCTTTTTCACGGAACCGTGCGGCTATCTCTATTGCCCGCGGGAGCACATCGAGCGACACCATAATACCAACCAAATCGGGCTTATCATATTCAATCGGCTCAACGTTTTCATTCTGTACCTCCACCCTATGCTCTTCCCGCAGGATGTTAGCAATCGTATAAAGTCCAAGGGGAGGAGACATCCGTATTTTTATCTCGGTATCCATCGGACGCATCAACATCCTGGGTTGTATGAGCTTTATATACATAGGTAGAATGAATTATCAGAAACATACCGAAGATGCAGACGAGGCTGGACTACGCAACAAATAAGCAGGAAAACATGTATTTACCGGTCTATTCTCAGGCCTTGTGGCCTTTGGCTGCGCGGGATAACTGCCAGGAATTGAAGAGGTTCTGCCAGAGGATATAGGC
>JAGHUE010000056.1 GCA_018064985.1 Candidatus Colicola faecequi
CTCTGCATCTTCGCGTATAACTTCCTCGTAAACCGCATCGACCGTGTGGTTCGCCAGCTGGAAGGCCGTACGATGGAGTTCCTTGACCTCTTGAACGAACCTGCATAAGCAGAAGCTAATGCGGTAATGACCGCCCGTAACATTTCAATCACAACAGAAAATGGCATTAAAGCGTAGAAATAGAGTAGAGGCTTCGTTCTCGATGTCTTCTATGACGGACCTTATCTTCCTGCTGCTTGTGTTCTTCGTGCTGGCAAGTACGATGTCGGCTCCGAACGATATCAAGATCAATCTGCCTCAGGCAGGCGCCAAGACGAACACGCGTCAGGTGGTAGCGAAGGTATATATCGACAATCTGGGCACGTATTCCGTAGCTGTAGGCAAGGAAAAGGCCCGCGAGATCGAGGCTGACATGCTTGAAGCGTATCTCGAAGGCATCCAGGCTGAGGATTCGACGATGTATATCGCCCTCCACGCCGACGAGGATATCGCTTACAAGGAAGTCGTTCGCGTGTTGGATATCGCCAATACGAATCATATGAAACTGGTGGTGGCAACCAAGCGTTGAGCCGCTACCGAAGAGCATAATCCTGATGCATGCATCAGATAAATCAATCCTGTTTTGAAACACGAATCTCACATAATAGGTGTATTCACCAGCATCGTTTCGATGGTGCTCCTGATTCTCTTCCTGTGGCTTTTCTATATAGACAAGCCTTACGTGGAGGAGGAAGAGGGCATTGAGGTGGCGTTCAACGAGCCGGAAGAGATGGAAGAACCGAAGCCGGAACCGGCAGCTCCTGCCGCTGCAGCCGGATCGGCCGCACCATCGGCCGCTCACGAGGAGACGACCACCCAGCCGGCCAAGGTGACGACTACCGTGCCGTCGAAGCCTGTGATTACGCAGGTGGATCCGAGCGTGGCAGCGGCCAAGGCTGCACGCGAGGAAGCGGAACGTATCGCCCGTGCTGAAGAGGCAGCCCGCAAGGCAGCCGAGGCTGCTGCGAAGGCGAAGAAAGCGGAAGAAGATGCGAAGAAAGCCAAGGCCCAAAGCGCAATGGCCGGTTTGTTCGGCAGCGGCTCGGGTACGGGCACCGGCTCAACCAATACGGCCGGTTCGGGCAGTGCAGCAACGAAGAACCCTGTCGGTTCGGGCAGCGGCAGCTCGAATGGCGCATCGTGGTCGCTTGCAGGTCGCGGCTTGAGCGGTTCGCTCTCGAAGCCGGCATACGGCTCCAATGCGGAAGGTACGGTAGTGGTAGCTATCCGCGTGGACCAGAACGGCAACGTGGTTTCCGCAACGAAAGGTGCCGGTACGGATACGGCAGACCAGACGCTCATCAACGCGGCTATCGAAGCAGCGAAGAAGGCGAAGTTTACGGCAGGCGACGGTGTGGCCGTTGGTTCAATCACGTATGTCTTCCGTCTTAATTAACACAACATCACATCACTAACCGTTTTAACAATAACAGATGAATTACTTATTTCTCTCTACGGGCTTCGAAGAGATCGAAGCGCTCACCACGGTTGATTTGCTCCGCCGCGCAGGCGTGAACCTCAAGACCGTATCTTGCGAGGATAATATAATGGTACGCGGTTCTCACGCAATCAACGTGATGGCCGACTGCCTCTATGGCGATGTGGATTTTTCGGATGCCGAGATGCTCATTCTCCCCGGCGGCAGCCGCCGATTGGGCGAGTTCCCGGCACTTTGCGACCTTCTGAAGAAGCACAACGAGGAAAATAAAATGATTGCAGCTATCTGTGCCGCTCCTTCCGTATTGGGCGACCTGGGTATTCTCGAAGGCAAGCAGGCAACCTGCTATCCGGGTTTCGAAGGCTATCTGGGTGACTCTTATATCGGCGGTCTGGTAGTGGAATCGAAGAACATCATCACGGCAAAGGGCCCGGGCCTGAGTGCAGATTTTGCATTCTGCATCATCGAACACCTGGCAGGTGAGGACGTAGCCGATGAGGTATATGACAAAGCACAGTATTAAATAAAAATCAATATTCACATTAAAAATTGCATACAATGAAACTGAAATCTATTCTTTTTGTACTCTGCATGGGTGCTTTCGTGGCAGCCAATGCACAGGAAGTTGATAAGGCAACCGTTCAGAAGCAGGCAGATGCAGCCGCCAGCGCAGCAGGTGACTTGAAGAAGGCTGATACGGGTGAGAAAGATTGGAAATTCTCCGGTGCTGTAGGTTTGAACGCAGCAGCAACCGGCCTTTGGAACTGGGCAGCCGGCGGTAACAACAACGTGAACGGCGTAGTTTACGGTCGTTTCCGCCTCCTTTATCACAAGAACAGCATCGCATGGGATACGAACCTCGATATGGAATACGGTCTGTCTTGGATCGATCAGCCGGCTGACGCTTTCCAGAAGTCGTCGGATAAGTTGAGCTTTACCACCAAGTTCGGTTGGGAGTTCAAGAAGAGCTGGTACCTCACCGCTCTTGCAGGTTTCCAGAGCCAGTTTGCTTACGGCCGCGCTTACGACGGAACGGAAGCTTATGACCCGATCATTTCGAAGTTCCTCGCTCCGGCTTATACCGATCTCTCTGTCGGTATCGACTGGAAGCCCAATGACATCTTCTCTGTTTACGTTTCTCCGGTAGCAGGCCGTTTGACCACCGTTTGCGTAGGCAACAAGCTCAACGAGCAGTATATGGCTGATCAGGGCGTAAACCTCGAGCAGAGCCTCAAGGAGAAGTACGCTGTATATTATTACGAAAAGGAAGCTGATGCTGCCGGCGTATTCAACAAGATGTACGACAAGAACCTCCGTGCTGAGCTCGGTCTCTCGCTCAAGGGTGCAATCAACTACTCGTACAAGGACCTCAAGCTTACCACTAACCTCGGCCTCTTCACCCCGTATGCATGGGATAAGACCGTGATGGGCCAGAACGAGAACGGCAATGACATCTACCGCGACAACAACCGTCGTTTCGGTAACTTCGACGTAGACTGGACCACCGCTATCTCTTATCAGTTCTTCAACTGCCTCCAGGTAACTCTTTCCACCGATCTCCGCTACTACAACGGTACGATGATTGCCAAGACCTGGACCGGCAAGGACGGCAACGAAGTAACGCAGGCTGCCGAACGCGTACAGTTCAAGGGTATCCTCGGCATTGGCGTAGGCTACTCATTCTAATCAACCGACAAACCAGGATCCGCATGCTACCTCAGCAGGAAATAGCCCAATTGGCTCAGAACGTAGAGCAGCTTACGCAGCTGACGGATGAGTTGAGAAAGCAGGTGGAGCTACTGAAAAAAGCGAATGACAACCAGCGTGAAGAGCTTATGCGCTCTCACGCTGAGTTGGTCGAACTGAAGAAGCGCTATCAGGATCTTCAGACGGCTCATGCGCTCACAGCCGATATAGCTGACCGCGAGAAAGCACGTCGCCACTTGAATTCCCTCATTACACGCATCGATCAGACGCTGGAACTCCTCAACGAGTAAGACATTATGCCCGATAAACAGCGAATAACGCTCCAGATAGGTGCACACAAGATTGTGCTGAATATCAACCCGGAGCAGGAGCCATTCTACCGCGATGCGGCAGTACGGCTCAATGAACAGTATCAGCAATATGCCCGCCGGTTCCCGAATCTTCCGGTAGAGCAGATATGGATATACGTAGCGCTATCGATGGCAGTGAACTTGCAATCGGATGCTCGGGACAAGAATATCGAGCCGTTGATGGAAAAAATCCGAGAACTCAATCAACTCATTGAAAAAACACTAAATAACGCATAACCGAAAATGAATATAATTCTTGCAATCGTACTCATCATTGTGTCGCTCGGTGTGGGCGGCGGAGGAGCTTATCTCTTCCTGAACCGCGCATCCAACGGCATAATCAGCAAGGCTAAGGAAGAGGCCGAGATGATAAAGAAAGACCGCATCATCGAGGCAAAGGAGAAATTCATCGCTCTCAAGGCCGAGCACGAAAATCAAGTAGCAGCTCACAACAAGAAACTTCAGGAGCACGAAGACCGTCTGCGCCAGCGCGAGCAACAGCTCAGCCAGAAGCAGGGTGAAGTGCAGCGCGGCTTGAATGAGATCAACCAGAAGGCGCAGTCGATCGAGCAGCAGAAACAGTCGCTCGAATTCAAGACCCGCGAGATAGATAAGATGCACAAGCAGGCTCAGCAGCAGCTCGAGGCTATTGCAGGCATCTCGGCCGAAGAGGCCAAAAAACAGCTCATCGAGAGCCTGAAAGACGAGGCTAAGACCAATGCCATGTCGTATGTGAACGACATTATGGCAGATGCTCGTCTTACCGCAAACAAGGAAGCAAAGAAACTGATCGTGCAGACTATCCAGCGTGTGGCTTCGGAAACAGCTGTGGAGAATGCAGTATCGGTATTCCATATCGAAAACGATGAAGTGAAAGGCCGCATTATCGGTCGCGAAGGCCGTAATATCCGTGCGCTTGAAGCCGCTACAGGTGTGGAGGTAATCGTAGACGATACTCCTGAGGCAATTACCCTCTCGGCATTCGACCCTGTTCGCCGTGAAATTGCCCGCCTGTCGCTCCATCAGCTCGTAACCGACGGCCGTATTCACCCCGCACGTATCGAGGAGGTGGTTGCTAAGGTGAAAAAGCAGGTTGAGGAAGAGATTATCGAAACCGGCAAGCGCACGACTATCGACCTTGGTATTCACGGCCTCCATCCGGAACTTATCCGCATGGTAGGTAAGATGAAGTATCGCTCTTCTTACGGCCAGAACCTTCTGCAGCATGCTCGCGAGACTGCGAACCTTTGTGCAGCCATGGCATCGGAACTCGGTCTGAATCCGAAGAAAGCACGTCGTGCTGGTTTGCTTCACGATATCGGCAAGGTGCCCGATGAAGATCCGGAGACGCCGCACGCACTCTACGGTATGCGCCTTGCGCAGCAGTTCGGTGAGAAGCCCGATATCTGCAATGCAATCGGTGCTCACCACGATGAAGTGGAGATGGAGACGATGCTCGCTCCTATAGTACAGGCCTGCGACGCTATTTCCGGCGCTCGTCCGGGTGCCCGTCGTGAGATTGTAGAGGCTTACATCAAGCGCTTGAACGATCTGGAGAATCTCGCCCTCTCGTATCCGGGTGTGGTGAAGACATATGCACTTCAGGCAGGTCGTGAGCTCCGCGTAATTGTAGGTGCGGACAAGATGACCGATAAGGAAACGGAACTTCTGTCATTTGATCTGGCAAAGCGCATCCAGGATGAGATGACGTATCCGGGACAGGTGAAGATTACCGTTATCCGCGAGACCCGTGCTATCAGCTACGCCAAGTAAACGAAACATACAAATGCTTTCGAAGAAGTGCATCCATCGGGTGCACTTCTTCTTTCAGAATCTATGAGAAAATTTTTCATTACCGCCTGTCTGGCGATTGCCGTTGCCGGAGATTGCTTTCTGGCCGGCGCCCTGTCACTTCACTCGCGCGACGCGCGCGCTCTTAAAAAGGAGTTGAGCCGCATACCGGGTGTGCACGATGTGCATTTCATTTTCCGTCCGCCCTATGACGATTGTTTGCTCTTCACGTACGACCAACCGGTAGAGTATATGAAAGACTCTGCGGGTAATCTGTATATGGATGCGAGTGGTAATCCGGTGGCAGCGGATGGTTTGGGCTATTTCCGCCAGCGTGTGATGCTCGGTTATCAAGGCCGTGAGGCCGGCACCGTGATGGTAACGGAAGGCTATAGCATTGAGCGTTATCTCAATCCGGAGCGACCGAGCTATCAGAATGAGTTGGCTAAGCTGTTCGGACTCAATGAAGTGTTGGTGGAGCATCGCTACTTTATGCCGTCGGCTCCTCTGAAATCGGGGAAGCAATATACGAAAGACCAACCGAAAGAGGATTTCGAACTTGAGTGGGATCATCTGACTACAGCCAATGCGGCTTCCGATCATCATCGGGTATACAGACTGCTCAAGGATATTTTGCGTGGAGGTTGGGTGTCGACCGGCGCTTCGAAAGGTGGACTCACATCGGTAATGTATGCGTGCTATTATCCGGAAGACATGAATGTGCATGTTCCGTATGTTGCGCCGTTCTGTGTTACACAAGACGATCCGCGAATGGCAGATTTCCTTCTGAATACGGTGGGTACGGAAGAACAGCGTGCGCATCATAATGGACTAGTAGTGGAGACGCTTCGCAGAAAAGCAGTTTTCTGGGATCGCTTTGTGCAGATGTGCGATTCGGCTGAATGGGAATTTCAGCTTCCGCTCGATACGATTTATCAGTTGGCTGCGCTGGATATGCCGGTTGGCCTCTGGATGTATTATCCCGATACCCTGGAACTTCCTGCTCTCGATTGCCCGGACGACACGCTCTGGCATTGGCTGGAAGATCATCTCGGTCCGGATGGCCTATCGTGCGACAGGATGGCAATCCCGTATGATATCCAGGCAGCTAAAGAACTCGGTTGCTATTGCTACGATGTGGATTTCTGCCAAGGCGAAGGCATGACGCTCGACCATGGTGACGGACTTTGGCAGATTACGTACCTGCCGCAAGACCGCACCTTTGATCTGGACACTACGATGCACCACAGCGTGGAGCAGTTTTTGCGCACGACCACTGTGCCGATTTTATGCATCAACGGTCAGAATGATCCTTGGACATCGGTGGGATTCAGTCCGCTCTTCGAAAAGGACGGATGGAACAGAGACTCGGTGGTCTTCCATGCTCACGACAACCTGTATTTTTATACGCTTCCGCGAGGTAATCATGGCTCGAAGATCGAGAAATTCGAGGAGCCGGTTCGCTCTGCAATCATGGATCAGATTCGCCATTGGATGGATCTGAATTGAGAAGGAGAAGCGGATTGTTGTATGACGATCTGTAAAAACCAGGCGGCCGAAAGACCGAAAAATATAGCGTCCCTGCTGACTGAATGTCGGCAGGGACGCTTTTTGAAGCAGATGTTTGTTTATCAGAGCAGGCTGAAGGCCACGTCCATCATCTTGGTGAAGGTGTTCTGACGCTCTTCCGAAGTGGTGGCTTCACCGGTGAGGATATGGTCGCTTACGGTGCAGATGCAGAGAGCTTTCTTGCCCGCACGGGCTGCATTCATATAGAGCGCGGGAGCTTCCATCTCGTCGGCGAGGACACCCATCTTCGTCCAATTTGCTTTGCGTGAATCTTCGGAATAGAAGACGTCGGCAGAAAAAACATTGCCTACATGATACGTGTAGCCGAAGTGCTCGGCAGCATCTACTGCCTTGCGGACAAGGTCGAAGGAAGCAATGGGAGCATACGAGCCTGGGAGATCGAACTGTGCGGCATAGTTGCTGTCGGTGCAAGCGCCCATGGCAATCACGAGATCACCGATGTGAACGTGGTGCTGACGTGCTCCACAGCTGCCAACGCGGATGATAGTATCTACATCGTAGAAATTGAAGAGTTCGTAGGTGTAGATACCGATGGAGGGGATGCCCATACCATGGCCCATTACGCTGACCGGCTTTCCGTTGTAAGTGCCGGTGAAGCCGAGCATACCGCGTACGTTATTGAATTGAACGGGGTTTTCGAGGAAACGTTCTGCCATCATTTTCGCGCGAAGCGGATCGCCAGCCATGATGACTGTTTTGGCTATTTCGCCATATTGTGCTCCAATGTGAGGAGTAGGTGTGTTGCCTTTCATGTGATAACAGTTTGGTTTGCCAAAGGCAATGTGAATAAATAAAAGGTAGTTTGATGATTAGTTGTTCGGCTGCAAAGATAGCACTTTTTTTTGAAACAGCAAAACGGATTTGATTTTTTGGCGTTTTTTGTATTTGCAATCAGTCTTTGTTTGCAGCCGTTTTTGTTTATGGAGCAGGCTTTTGTGTGCAGTCTGTCGGTTCTAGTGGACAGTCTTTTTTTGTGTGCAGTCTGTCGGTTCTAGTGTGCTGCCGGTTATTCGTGATGGTAGGGCTCTCCGCGGAGGATGGTCATGGCGCGGTAGATCTGCTCAACAAAGAAGAGACGTACCATCTGATGAGAGAAGGTCATCTGCGATAGGGAGATCTTGCCGTTGGCCCGGCTGTAGACTTCGGGGGAGAAACCGTAAGGCCCACCGACAACGAAGAACATATCCTGTCCGGCGGACATGCGTTTCTGCAGATAATCGGCAAATTCGATGGAGCGGTATTCGCGACCGTGCTCATCGAGGAGGACAACGAAAGCAGTAGGGCCGACGGTCTTGAGAATGAGGTCGCCTTCCTGCGCTTTCTGCTGGTCTTGCGTGAGGCTCTTGGCGTTCTTGAGTTCGGGTATTACCTGAAGGTCGAAGGGCAAGTAGTGAGTGAGACGCTTGCGGTAGTCGTCGATGAGGGCAACTATATGAGGATCAGTCGTTTTGCCGACTACGAGAAGAGTGAGTTTCATTCTGCGGATCTGGATGTTGTCGGGTGAATTATTCGGCAGCTGGAGCATCAGCTGCTTCGGCTTCGGATTGCTGCTTCTGGAGGTTGTCGAGCTGCTGCTTGAGGATCTCAATCTGGTCGTTTTTCGCGTTGATTATCTCGCGTAGGAGCTCTTCGTCGGTTTTCTTTGTGCGGACGGTTGCATCCACATTGAGGATCACCTGCTCTTCGGTAAAGCCCGCTTTGATGACCTCGTTGTAGAAGCTGAGACGCTCCACTTCGTCGAGCGTTTCGCCTGCGATGAAGAACTCGATTTTTCGGGGTGCTTCAGCGGCTTTGATCTCGTACCGGTAGACGTATGTAGAACCGATAAAATGATGATCTTCAGCGAATTGGATGGCTTTATTCTCGAAGGCGTTCTCGTTGACTACCTTGACAGCTGAGAAGATACTCGGCACGAGGACAAGTAGTATGAGAATGGCGATGGAGACATTGCGCCGGCGGGTATTGGTAGCCTCTTCGTGGACTTTCGGATAGCGGAGGAATTTGACGGTCAGATAGGTGGCGAGTGCAATGAGAATGCCGTTGAGGAGGAAGAGGTAGAGCGCGCCTCCTGCATAGGCGAGATTCCAGTTGGCAAGTCCGTAGCCCACGGTGCAGAGAGGAGGCATGAGGGCCGTAGCGATAGCCACTCCGGAGATGACCGTTCCGCGCTCTTTGCGCGAGGTTTCGAGGATGCCTGCAAAGCCGCCGAAGAGTGCAATCATCACATCGTAGATGGTGGGATTAGTGCGGGCGAGGAGTTCGCTCGGATGGTTGAGATCAAGAGGTGTGATGAGGAAGTAGAGCGTGGAGGCAAGAATACTGATTCCGACCATCACGGCAAGGTTTTTGAGCGCATCGGTAACAAGGCGTGTGTCGTTGATTCCCAAGCCCATACCGAACCCCATGATAGGTCCCATGAGGGGGGAGATGAGCATAGCGCCAATGATGACGGGGATACTGTTTACATTGAGTCCGACGGACGCAATGATGATGGCGAAAAAGAGGATGTAGACGTTGGGCCCCCGGAAATAGACGTTGTTCCGGATATCTTTTTCCGCTTCGAGGATGTCGAGGTGGTCGCGGAGGTTGGTGAGCTCCTGCAAATAGTCCGCAACGGCTTTGGCATATTGGATGATACGGTTGTTGCTGTCCATAGTAGTCAAAAATGAAAAAAAACGGCTTTTTCTACGAAAAAGTGCGTTCGAGAGTTGTAAAAGTTTGCAAAGATAAGAAATTTTGCGTAATTTTGCAAACAAAATAATGTAAAATCGGTTAATGTGCCCCGAAAGGTGCGGTATTTGTCGGCAGAATTAACGGCAAATAATCATTAGGCATAAGCCGCAAATCAATATTACCAGGACTAATATTTACAAAGATATGGAATATATCACGAAAGAAGAACTCCGCGAGCTGATTGCTCAATGGTTCAAGGAAGACATCGGTGACGGTGATCATACGTCGCTCAGCAGTATCCCCGAGACGGCAATGGGTTGCCAGCAGTTGATCGTGAAGGCAGAAGGTATTCTGGCCGGTGTGGAAGTGGCGATGGAAGTGATCAATTATTTTGATCCGGAGCTTCGTGTAGAGCGCTTTCTCGAGGATGGCGCAGAGGTGAAGCCGGGCGATATTGCTTTCCGCGTTTACGGCAAGGTGCAGAGCCTCTTGCAGGTGGAGCGCACGATGCTGAACATCATGCAGCGCATGTCGGGCATTGCCACGATGGCGCATTATTACCAGAGTCTCGTGGCCGGCACGAAATGCACGATCCTGGATACCCGCAAGACGACTCCGGGGCTGCGCATGCTGGAGAAAGAGGCTGTGAAGATCGGTGGCGCACACAACCATCGCATCGGTTTGTTCGACATGATTCTGCTGAAGGACAATCACGTTGATTTCGCAGGCGGAACGGCAGCAGCCATCCGCAGAGCGAAGGACTACTGCAAGGCCAACGGCAAGGACCTGAAGATTGAGATCGAGGTCCGCAATCAGGCAGAGGTAGAGGCTGCGCTCGAGGAGGGTGGTGTAGACCGCATCATGCTCGACAATTATTCTCCGGCAGAGACCGTGAAGGCTGTGGAGTATATCCGTGAGCACAGCCCGAAGGGCCAGGTAGACTGGTCGGACAAGGTTCCGAACTGGAAGAAGCAGACTCCGGGTTACATCGAGATCGAGAGCTCGGGCGGCATTACGAAGGAGACGCTCCGCGACTATGCAGAGTGCGGTGTGGACTTCGTTTCCGTAGGTGCTCTTACGCACAGCTTCAAGTGCCTTGACATGAGTTTCAAGGCTGTGAAGGGCTGATTATGCATCGAATTGCATAAAAAGTGAATAAAAAGGGGGCGATGGAAGTGCGAAGAAAGTCGCATGGAAGTCCACTCCAAGTCCACACCACGTCCACAGGACGAAGGCAAGGGATTTTTTATACATTTGAATAAAATTTATACAACATGACCGTAATAGAAAAACTGGCTGCACTCAGAAAGCTGATGCAGGAACATGGGTTGAGCGCTTATATCGTACCGGGAACCGACCCGCATGCGAGCGAGTATATGGCTGCCCATTGGACGGAAACGACCTGGCTCTCGGGCTTCACCGGCGAGGCCGGTACGATGGTGGTAACGCTGAAAGAGGCCAAACTCTTTACCGACAGCCGCTACTATCTGCAGGCAGGCATTGAGCTGAAAGACTCAACGATTGAACTGATGCGCGCAAGCGATATCGACTGCCCGAGCATCAACGACTGGCTGATTTCTACACTTGAGCAGGGCGCAGTTGTGGGCGTAAATCCGGAGATGTGGAGCGTGAACGAATTCGCAGGCATGGGACGCGAGTTTGCGGAAGCAGGCATGGGGCTGAAGTCGGTGGATCTGATCCGCCCGCTGTGGACGGAAGACCGTCCGAGCATCCCGCTGACCCCGCTGTATGAGTATGAAGTCCGTTTTGCGGGCGAGAGCGTAGCTGACAAGGTTTCGCGCATCCGCAAGGCAATGGCGCAGAAGAAGGCAGATGCGATGGTGATTTCGGCATTGGACGAGATCGCCTGGCTGCTGAATATCCGTGGCTATGATGTGGAGTACAATCCGGTAGTGATTTCCTACGTGGTGCTTGAGAAAGAGCAGGTTACGCTTTTCGTACTGCCCGAGAAGGTAGACGCAGCAGCGGCTGCATATCTGAAGCGTGAGGGTATTTGCGTGAAGGACTACGAGGCTGTTTTCGCTCATATTGCAGGGCTGAAGGGCACGGTTATGTATGATGGCGCGAAGGTGAACGAGGCGCTTTATGAGGCTATTCCGGAGGATTGCCGCAAGGTGAACGTTCAGTCGCCCGTATTGAAGGACAAGAGCCACAAGAATGCCATAGAGCTCGAGGGCGAAAGGAAGGCCATGCTGCAGGACAGCGTTGCGCTGACCCGCTTCTTCAAATGGCTTGAAGAGGAAGCTTTCCGGACTCCGCAGACGGAATGGACGCTGATGGAGAAACTGCATGAATACCGCCTGATGGGCGAGAACTTCGTGGAGGAGAGCTTCGGCACTATTGCCGGCTATAAGGGCAATGGCGCAATCGTGCATTATGCCGCTACGGCCGACAACTGCGCAGAAGTGAAGCCGGAAGGTATGCTGCTGCTCGATTCGGGCGGTCAGTATCTGGACGGAACGACCGACATCACCCGTACCGTCTGGCTCGGAGGCGAAATGCCGCAGCAGGCAAAACTCGACTATACCTATGTGCTGAAGGGCCATCTGGCATTGGGCCATATCCAATGGCC
The DNA here is from genome assembly GCA_018064985.1 of Candidatus Colicola faecequi. GTDB lineage: Bacteria > Bacteroidota > Bacteroidia > Bacteroidales > Paludibacteraceae > Colicola > Colicola faecequi. The sequence continues at coordinate 12,182 of JAGHUE010000056.1, forward strand.
GAGAGGCACGAGAGGCAATCAGCTCGACGCATTGGCCAAGCAGGCAATGTGGCAGGCCGGTATCACGTTCGGCCACGGAACAGGTCATGGTGTAGGCCATTTCCTGGGTTGCCATGAAGGTCCGCAGAACGTGCGTACGGATATGAATCCGACGGTATTGGAAGCCGGACAGATATGCTCCGACGAGCCGGGTATCTATCGTACGGGCGAGTGGGGCATCCGCATCGAGAACCTCGTGGCCGTAGAGCCGGCTCCGCGTATGGAAGCCTGCACTACGGAAGACGAGTTCCTCCGTTGGGAAACGCTCACCCTGTGCTATTACGATACTACACTGATAGAAATGTCGATCATGACTCCGCAGGAGATCGAGTGGATCAACCGCTATCACCAGAAGGTTTACGAGCTGACGGCTCCGCTGCTGACGGCAGAAGAAGCTGCATGGCTGAAGAACAAATGCAAAGCTATTTAATTAACCAATATTCAAATCGATCATTCAATAATGACTCTCGAAGAAACGCTCAAAATACAAGTAAAAGAGGCAGTTAAGGCGCTTTATGGCCTTGATGCCGATGACAAGATGATCCAGCTGCAGAAAACCCGTCCGGAGTTTGAAGGCAACCTGACGCTGGTGGTTTTCCCGTTCGTAAAACTGGCTCGCAAGGCTCCCGCTCAAGTGGCACAGGAGATTGGCGAGAAACTGCAAGGTGAACTCGTGCTTCGCTTCAATGCCGTACAGGGTTTCCTCAATATGGTGATTTCCGAAGATTTCTGGGTGAAGCAGCTGGAGGAGATTGCAGCTGACGAGCAGTACGGCTTTGTGCCCGTAACGGCAGACTCGAAGCTGATGATGGTGGAATACAGTTCGCCTAACACCAACAAACCGCTCCATCTCGGCCATGTGCGCAACAACCTGCTCGGCGGCTCGATTGCCCGTATTCAGGAGGCCAACGGCTGGAAGGTAGTGAAGACCAACATCGTAAATGATCGCGGTATCCATATCTGCAAATCGATGCTCGCATGGCTTCGTTTCGGCAATGGCGAGACTCCGGAATCATCAGGAAAGAAAGGTGACCACCTGATTGGCGACTACTATGTGCGCTTCGACAAGGAATACCGCGCAGAGGTGAAGGCGCTCGTAGAAGGCGGCATGGACGAAGAGACGGCCAAGAAAGAGGCTCCGCTGATGAAAGAAGCGCAGGCTATGCTTCTCAAATGGGAGCAGAACGACCCCGAAATCCGCGCTCTCTGGGCCAAGATGAACGAGTGGGTATATGCCGGCTTTGACGAAACATACAAGATGATGGGCGTAAGTTTCGACAAGATTTACTACGAATCCAACACGTATCTGGAAGGCAAGTCGGAAGTGGAGAAGGGCCTGGCCAGCGGCCAGTTCTACCGCAGAGAAGACAACTCGGTATGGGCGGACCTTACGAAGGACGGACTCGACGAGAAGCTGCTTCTCCGTACGGACGGCACCTCTGTGTATATGACTCAGGATATCGGTACTGCCAAGCTCCGCTTCCAGGATTACCCTATTGACAAGATGGTGTACGTGGTGGGTAACGAGCAGGAGTATCACTTCAAGGTGCTCTCCATACTGCTCGACCGCCTCGGATTCCCGTTCGGCAAGGAGCTCGTACATTTCTCTTACGGCATGGTGGAATTGCCAAACGGCAAGATGAAGAGCCGCGAAGGTACCGTGGTCGATGCCGACGACCTGATGGCACAGATGATTCAGGACGCGAAGGAAGTGAGCAAGGACAAGGTGCTCCGTCTTACCGGAATCACGGAAGAAGAGCAGAACGAGATTGCCCGCAAGGTGGGCCTCGGTGCGCTGAAGTACTTCATTCTGAAAGTTGATCCGCGCAAGAACATGCTCTTCAATCCCGAAGAATCGATTGATTTCAACGGTAATACCGGTCCGTTCATTCAATACACCTATGCCCGCATTCAAAGCGTGCTCCGCAAGGCGGCTGAGGCTGATAAGCAGACCGAGCTGAAGGGTGTGCAACTGTGCGACCAGGAAGTGGCGCTCGTGCAGAAGCTGACGGAGTTCCCCGCTGTGATCCGCCAAGCAGGCGACGATTTCTCACCGGCCGTGATCTGCAACTATGCTTATGCATTGGCTCAGCAGTTCAACTCCTTCTACCACGACTGCTCTATCCTCAACGAGGAAGATCAGCTCAAGCGCGCTTTCCGCATCCGCCTCTCCGCTACCGTAGCCCGCACCATCGGCAAGGCCATGGGGCTGCTCGGCATTGAGGTGCCGGAAAGAATGTAAAAAAGCGCTCCGGTGCTTTCCGGTTTTATAGTCATTCAGTTACTATGTCCGAACCAAAAACATACAACAAAACCAAGGAACTTGTTTCTTTGATTTATTGCGGATTGCTCTTGATGGGCAGTCCGCTGTATATAGTGTGGGTAGCCGAAGACCTCGGCGGCTTTTTCTCTCGCGTTATCTATCTGCTTACGGCCATGTCGTTGTATGCCCTGCCGATGTGCTTTCTGAAGAAGCGTCATTTCTTCTGGCTGATGATTCCGATGCTGGGATTGTCGTTGGCAGATCTGATTCACGTGGTGATGTACAAGCAGACGTCCACAATCATGTGGCTTTGCAGCTTCCTCATCCAGGAAGGCAACGAAGGCAGCGAATTGGCCACCATCTTTACGCCGGCAGGCGTTTGTGTGGCCATATTATGGGGCGTATACCTTACGCTGAATTACCGCTATGTGCTCAAGCGCCCGTTTTTCGGCATGAAGATGCGCAATGTTGTTGCGCTTGTGTCAGGCATCTGGTTGGTATTGGCGCTCGGTGTCACGGTTTTGGAGAGCTACACATCGTGGTTCGGTGCTTTCCGTACGGTGAAGAAAGTGTGCCCGATTAATTTCGTGTACAATTACGGGCGTTTCCGCCATATCGCCTCAGATGTTCACGACTGCTGGGATGCTGCCGAGACGTTCCGTTTCGGGGCTGCAAGCGAGGCTCGGGACGATGAAGTGGTGGTATTGATCATCGGTGAGACATCGCGTTGGCGCAACTGGCAAATCAATGGTTACCAGCGCGAAACAAATCCCTGTCTTATGCAGCGTAAAGACCAACTTTGCACGTTCGACAGTTGTTATTCGATAGCCAATCTCACCACGATTTCCGTTCCGATGATGCTCTCCCGAGCCACACCGCTCACCACTGATGTCTTTTTCCGTGAGCCCACTGTGGTGGACGCTTTCCACGAGGCAGGTTATGCTACCTCCTGGATCGCCGACCAGAGTTTCCGCAGCCCGCTTCTTCTTCATATCAGCGGCAGATGCGACGATATATACTATCAGGAGCACGACCTTCAGCCGGCACGCGACCATGACCTGTTGCCTTCTGTGGCAGAGCATATCCGCAAGACGGGCAAACAGCTGCTGGTGGTGCACAGCCGTGGTTGCCATTTCCGCTACAGCACACGCCATACACCCGAATACAGCCATTTTCATCCCGACTTGAACGATGTGGATTGGAAGTCGGTGCGTAAATACGTCGACCCGTCCGGTTTCAGCGTGGAGCCAGATGCAGAGACTTCGGCAGTGGCCAATGTGGTTCGCCAGATCTTCACGAACTCCTACGACAACGCGCTCCGCTATACCGAATGTTTTATTGATTCGGTAATCGGAATGCTTGAGTCGTCGGGCCGTCCGGCAGTGGTGCTTTACGTAGCAGACCATGGCGAGAATCTGCTTGATGACAATCATCATCGCGTGCTCCATGGGCAACAGTCTACCTCTGTCTACGAATACCATGTGCCGATGTTCGCATGGGCATCCGATTCGTATATGGAGCGCTATCCGGATGTCGTTCCGCAGCTTCGGGCACATAAGCTGAGCCATGTATCGACGATGAATGTTTTCCATACCTTGCTTGATCTGGGGCACGTGGAAATGCCCGATAAAGATCCGTCGCTTTCCCTTTGCTCGCCATTGCTTGTACCCGACACTGTGGCATGGATTATTGACTCCGATCTTCGTCTCGGCAGCATTTCTACTGAAGAGAAACCCGTCGGTAAGTAAATTTATCTTTTTTCAAAATTGCGAAAATTTTTTCTCACATATCTGCTGATGCTTTCGGCTGTGTTTGCTCTGCAAGCGCAGACTACTTCCGTGCAAGGCACGGTGGTAGATGCTCAAACGGGCGAGACGCTTCCTTTCGTGCAGATCTACTTCATTCGTGGCGGAGCTGATGGTACGGCTTCCACGGTGGGCACAACCTCCGACATGGACGGCCGCTTCTCCCTCGGAAATTCCGAGGGCTTCACTACTGTGCTCTTCCAGATGATGGGTTACAAGACCGAGATGCTGACGCTCCGTCAAGGCCAACAGCGCAAGAACATTACCGTGAAGCTCGAACCCGATGTATATGCGCTCCAGGATATTGTGGTTACGCCTAAACACCGCAAGCAGAAATACAAGCGCAAGGGCAACCCGGCCGTAGAGCTGGCCAAAGCCGTGATAGCGCACAAGGACAGCGCCAATGCCAAACAGGCCGATCATTACACGGCCGATACCTACTCGCGCATGTCGTTTGCCCTCGACAATTTCCACCCCGATTTCAAGAAGCGCTTCTGGCGCTCCTTCGCTTTCGCCGAGAAGTATATCGACACTACCGGCGTATATCCGTCGATGGTTGTTTCTGTTCGCGAAAACCTTGCCCATGAGTACTTCCAACGCAAGCCCCACCGCGAAAAGCGCATTATTGACAAGCATCGCATTTTCGGACTTGAGGATGAGATTAAATCCGATGCGCTCAAAGCTAACGTGGATGCTATCTTCTCCGATTTCGATATTTACGACGATAACATGGACCTGCTGTCCAACCGGTTCGTCTCACCGCTATCATCCACGCTAGGCACGGCTTATTACCAGTATTACATCATGGATACGCTGATGATGGATGGGCAGGAGTGCATCGACTTGGCCTTTGTGCCCGTTAATTCCGAGAGCTATTCCTTCACCGGACACCTCTATGTGGTGAATGATTCCACGTACAAGCTCAAGCGCTACGCCATCAACATACCGCCGGCTATCAACCTCAACTTCGTCTCGGATTTTTCCATAGACCATTCCTATAAGCAGCTCCCGAACGGATTGTGGGCGCCTGACCGTACGGCAACGTATGCCAAGTTCTATATAGCCAACCGCAAACGCGGTGTGCTTGCGCGGCAGACAAAGCTCTATACCGGTTGGAATTTCGATGACGAGATCGATAAGCACATCTTCTCCTCAATGACGGCCGATGAGGCGGTGGACGACACTTCTGCTGTGCGCATTGCCTCCCGTTTTTGGGCGGATCTCCGTCCGGAGCCGCTTTCGTTTTATGAGGAGTCGGTTTATGACCTTGTCAACGAGTTTCTGGCTACACCGAAGTTCCATGCCGTGGCGCTCGTAGCCCGCATGTTCTCCACCGAGTTTTTGCCGTCTACCAATGCCTCACTCATGAACGAGTCAAAGTTTGATTTCGGTCCGGTGTTCAGCACTGTCAGCTGGAATATGCTCGAAGGCGTACGTCTGCGCTTCGGTGGCATGACTACGGCCAACCTCAACAAGCACGCTTTCTTCCGTTTTTATACTGCGTTCGGCACCAAGGACCTCCGCCCCAAATACGGTGCTACGTTTATCTATTCGTTCAACGAGAAGAAATACCACCCTTATGAGGCGCTGCGTGACAACCTCTCTTTCTCTGTCAATTATGACGTGGAGGAACCCGGTCAAACGCTCGTTTCTATGGACCGCGACGTCTTCCTCATGTCTATACCTACGTCTACGCCGCAGATGAAGAACTACCAGTATCTCTTCCGGGCGCAGGCGCAGTATCATAAAGATTTCCAGAACCGTCTGACGCTGAAGGTGGGACTCAACTTCGAGCACAATGAGCCTGCGGGCCGGTTGCGCTATCAGCGTGTGACCGCTTATTCTCCGGAGACGGGCATTCAAGCGCTTGCCACTGTGCCGCATTACAATGTCTACCGCGCTGCGTTCGAACTCCGCTATTCGCCAGGCAGCCGCACACCTATCAGCCGCGGTGGCCGCGAGTCGCAGTTCTCTCTCGCGCATGATGCTCCCGTCTTCAAGCTGACGCAGGATTTGGGATTCCTTGATGACCGTTACTCCGGGGGTACAGGCTTCTTCATCAATCGCACCGAGCTCACTGCGGAGAAACGATTCTGGTTTTCTTCATTCGGTCATCTTGATGCCCGTGTGCAAACCGGTATGGTGTGGAACCGCGTGCCCTTCACCGAACTTTACATACCGCCAACCTCCACCTCGATTTTCCTTGCTCAAAATGCATTCAACCTCATGCAACCCATGGAATTCCTCATGGATCAGTATGTAGGACTTTTTGCTACGTACTATTTCAAGGGCTGGATTTTGAACCGCATTCCCGGCATCAACAAACTTAAACTGCGCGGCGTGGTAAGCTTCTCGGGTATTTACGGCGGCCTTACCGACAAGAACAACCCTTACCTTCCTTCAGGCAATGGGTTATACGTTTTCCCCGATGCCAACATGTACGTGGAGCAGGGACAGACGGGCGAATTCAATATGCGCGATCAGGGCCCGATTTATGTGTCGGGCAACGTATCCTCGCCCATCGGCAAACTGCCGTATATGGAGCTGACGGCCGGTTTTGAGAATATCTTCAAGTTCCTGCGCATCGACTATGTCCGCCGCCTTACGTACAACGACTATATGTTACCCGACGGCATTCATGCCCGTCGTCTCGGACCTTGGGGACGTAATGGCGTGAAGGTATCCTTCCGCCTCGCGCTCTAAACAATATCTTCAGTCAATCATGAAAAACCGAATATACATATCGCTTTTAGTGCTGATACAGACTTTCTCCGTCTTCGCGCAAGAAGGTCTGGCTGTCCCAGACGCCCGCTCTGCGGCTCTGGCCCGTACTCAGGAAGCCCTTCTCAATTTTGATACCGAGCGCCTTGATTCGCTTGATCAGGAACGTCTCCCCCGCAAGGTGACGCTCGGTCTTCTCGGCGCAGCTAACATCAGTCATTTCATCATCACCCGCGAGGAAAGCGACCCGATCTCCTCTCACATGAAGATAGGGGCTGACTTCGGCGGCTTCATTGATTTTGTGGTCACCAAGCATTTTGCTATACAGGGCCAGGTGGTCTTCACTGCCGAACAGAACCGTTTCCGTCTCGGCGATAGCCGCAACCTCCTGTGGTCGTTCGGCGCGAATATTCCCGTCTATTTTCTCGGACGTTTCGGCAGTCAGGACAAGGGGTATGTCAGTTTCGGCGCAGGACCTTTCACCCATGTCACTTTCGCCTCCAATATCGAAGGACATTATGCCAATAACGGTGCTGATATAGCACAGCTCTCCCTTTCGGAAGTGCCTGCTGAACCGGATGACTATACAGATCTCTACAAACTCCACCGTTTTCATTCAGGGCTTGCAGCAACGGCCATTTACGAGTTTCCCTTCGGTATGCAGATTTTTGCGTCGTATATGGTCTCGCTCTCGGATATTTTCAGTTTTTATTCGGAGAACGAGGGGCTGGACATTGCCAATGCGTCAATCTATCCGCAGCGTGTGAGCCTGGGAGTGGGCTATCGCTTCCGCTATAAGAAGGCACTTAAGCAACGCCCCCGCGAAGGTCGCGATCACATGTAAGCCGCAGTATCCAACGTGTTTTTTATTGAGTATATCTACAAAAAGCGACCCCGGAGAGGGGCCGCTTTTTGTTTGTCGTTCTGTGGGGCGGGGATTACTCTACACCGTAGAGGAAGTCGTAGAGCATTTCGCGAGTGATGCCCTCGCGCGGGATGATAAGAATGGTATCATCATCGGCAATCGTACCGAGGATATAGGCCGTGCCGCGGTCATCGATATCGAAGGCAACAGCATTGGCGAAGCCCGGTTTGGTTTTTACCACAGCAAACGGTCCGCAGAAATCGATGCTGCGGATGGATAGACGGGCAATCTCGGAATCCATGCCCAACACTTTGCGCTCTACGGTCGGGTTGGATGGAATGACGTATTTGGTCACGCCGTTGGCCATCACTTTCTTTTCGGCGCGCAGATCGCGCAAATCGCGCGAAAGGGTAGCTTGTGTGACTTCAAAGCCCTGGAGGGAGAGAGCCCGGGTGAGTTGCTCCTGAGAGGAGATAACTTGCGCGTTGAGCACCTGCATTATTACGCGCAAACGTTGCTGCCTGTTTTCCATAAAAAAGAGGTTGTTTGGGAAAAGTTATGGGCCTCCGCTCCCGAAAGAGCGGAGGCAATAAGAGCGAATTATTCGGCAGTTGCTTCTGCAGCTTCTTCTACAACGGCAACTTCTTCAGCCGGTGCTTCTTCTGCAGCTTCCACTACCTCTTCTACAGCTTCTTCCTCGTGGAAGAGCGGCGACGGGCAGCAGCTCTTGAAGCAGTTGCAGAGCCAAAGCACGCAAACAATTGCGCAAACGATGAGGATAGCGATGCACCAGCGGAGCCACTTAGGCATACCCTTCTGATCCGGCAGTACGGGGAACTTGGCGGCATCGGTAAGGGTTACACCGAACTTGACACTCACTTTCGATTTGGCATTGATTGCCCATCCGTTGGCGTTGAGCACCGGAGCGAGGTTGCGATCACGGAGCTTGAGGTAAGCGAGGAACATCGACGGGCCGGAGATACAGAGGAGAATGCCGATGATGACGAGTATGAGCTGCCACCAGGTGAGTGCTGCGATACCCTGGCCGAGAGAGGTGAGGAATGCACCGATGAAGCCGAAGGCCATACCGATGGCAGCAAAGATACCTGCGAACTTGGCAATGTCGAATGCTACTTCTTCGTTGGATCAGCTGCGCCTTCCTTGGTAGCTGCGGTGGTGTCGGCAGCCTTGGCCTTCATATCTTCGAAGCCCTTGCTCTCTTTCTCTGCAGCCGACTTGTTGATGAGATCTTTCACCCATTTGCCGAACTTCTTGTAAGGGCTCCAGAATGCCTGCTTGATGGAGATTGGGTTGTCGATGATCTTGGTTACCTTAGCGTCGTAGTCGAGGCCGTTGCGATCGTAGAAGATGGCATTCTTGCCTACAAAGAGGTCATCGATATCGCCTACCGTTATGGCTGCGATGATGTCCATGGTCTTGCCGCTGGCTTTGTTGATGCAGCTGCAGAAGAGCAGGTACATGCCGGAAAGGGGAGCGAAGGTGCCCATGTCGCCTGCATTCTGTACGCGAACACACATGTCACAAGCACGCTGGTCGATGATGAGGGTGCCGCACTGGAAGATGGCTTTCTGACCGTCGGCATAGAAATCTTCGAAAGCAACATAGTTGCGGAGGAGGGTATAGAAGTCTTTCTTGAGACGGAGATACTTGATGAGCGGCTGGAACTCGGCAGTAGCAGCAGCAACGGCAGCAGCGCGAGCGTCAGCAGCAGCCTGGTTCTCAGCGTTGATAGCAGCCACTTCTGCTTCGTATGCGGAGATTTTCTCTACGAGTTCGTTCCAGTAGTCCTGCTTGATCTTCGGAGCGGTTTCGGGGTCGGTAGAAGCGAGGCCGAGCTCCTCGAGACGGAGGTCCTCAAAATATTTGGCGAACTCGTCGTGCTTAGCGTGATAAGCAGCGAGGATGCCGCCATCAACGGGAGCAGCGGGGAGTTCTTTCACTTCAGCAGCCGGGATGCCGTCGGCAACGACAGCTTCAGCTGCGAGCACTTCAGCGAGGGTAATGACGTCTTTGTCGCCGGCGATCTTCTTTGCAACAGCGAGCATCTGCTGCGCATCAGCGCTCTCGGAGTTGAAGTCGAGGAGTGCGATTTCATCGGTACCCTTGAGCAGGAGGTCGCAGTCGCGGGTGACGTCGCAGAGCCAGTTGGCGGCATTGACGATTTCGTTAACACGAATCTTGCCGTCGCCGTCGGTGTCCATAAGTTTGAGCGTGGTGTCAGCAATCTCGAGGCCTGTGGTAGGGCAGGAGAGAACGGTCCACATCTTCTGATCGAGCTCGCCGAGGTGGCGAATGTCTTCACCCTTCGTGATGACTACGCGGGTGCTTCCACCTACAGTCTTGTAGGTCCAGTTGTAGTTAGCCATAGTTGTGTATATGATTGAATAATTATTCAAAAAAACGGTTTTTTTATGCAATTGCGGACAGGATGAAAGTCGCATGGAAGTCCCATCTGAGTCGCATCAAAGTCCTACCGAGGCGGCTATTGCATAAAAGGGGATTTTATGCAGTTATTCTACGCCCCGGGTATGGTCGTGATATTCGTGGAGAGAGAGGTTGTCAGAGACAATCTTGATGGCGCGTACGTCGGTGAAACCCATTCCGCAGATGAACGCGAGCTCCATGTCGAAGACGCAGTCGCGCTCCTTGGAAGCGAGCACGAAATCGACGTTGGTGAAGATGGGGGCGTCGGTGTGCGCTACCGGGATTCCGTA
>JAGHUE010000034.1 GCA_018064985.1 Candidatus Colicola faecequi
GCCGAGAGGAGGTCGATATCGTGGGAGCCGTCCTCGGTTTCGTAGAGGTATTTGAGGTCGGACCAGTCGATGAGTATCTGTCCGCCTTCGGCAAGGAGGGCCGCCATACGCCCCAGGAAAGCGGGCAGGCGGCCGAGCGTGCCGGCAATGCCCGTGCCGTTCATGAGCAGCAGAATCGTATCAAAACGGTCGTTGATATGATCGCGGAGGACATCCATGCAGCGAACGTCACGGATACCTCGGAGCCGCATGGCTTCGCAACTGAGAGCCGAGATATCGGCAGCACAAACCTCCATTCCTCGCTGCTGGAGCGCCAGCGAATGACAACCAGCACCGGCACCCACATCGAGCACCCTGCCCCGCGCTTCAGTAAGCGCACGCTGCTCCAGCGGAGGCATTTCCGCGGGCGAGCGGAAGAGGTGGGCCACGGGAATCTCATCCTCGTCGAACATCGACGACAGCACGCGCAGCCGACCGGCACGACCGGTGGTCTGATAGTCGAGAATAGCAGCCCCCATGGGGTCTTTGCGTTGGTCTACAGAGTGTGTCATTTTTCGTCGTATGGGTAATGAACGCCTACAGCGGCGCGGAATTCATCCATTATCTGCATCACGCGGAGCGTCTCGTCGAGCGGCATTTCCGGGCACTCGGTGAGCCCCTTGAGGAGTGCGTCGCGGCAAGCGAGAATCTCGTATTCGTAGCCGGTTATCTGGTGCGGGCAACGGGTCTCTTCTACGAGTTGGCGGTCGGCGTTGTAGACGCGCATGAGCTGCGGGTTGTTGCAGTTGTCGATTTCCATCCAGCCTTTCTCGCCGCGTACGATACCGCGGTTGTCGCCTATGGCAAGGCAGCCGCAGGTGAGGCAAGCCATGGTGCCGTCAGAATAGAAGAAAGTCATGGAGTCATTCATATCCATACCGGTAGGACCGAGCCATGCATGCCACTCCACCCGCTCGTGCTCGATGGGCAGGAGCATGCGGAGGAAATTGATGGGATAGACACCGAGGTCGAGCATGGCGCCGCCGCAGAGGTCGGGCCGCACGATGCGCTCCTTATTACGCATCATGTAAGTGAGACCTGCCGTGATTTGCGTAACAGGGCCGATGATGCCGGAAGCGATCGTGCGCCGCATAATGGGCAGCATGGGCTGGTAGCGCGTCCAGATAGCCTCGGCCAGAAGGAGCTTACGCTCGCGGGCCAGGCGGATGAGTTCCTCTGCCTGCCGGGCATTGGCCGTAAAAGCCTTCTCCACAAGACAAGGCTTGCCGTGCTCGAGAGCGAGGCGGGTGTGCCGATAATGGTGCGAATGGGGCGTGGCGATATACACGAGGTCAACATTCGGGTCACACACCAGTTCCTCATAAGAGCCGTAAGCCACTGCGGCACCCCATTGATTTCTGAACGCCTCCGCACGGGAGAGCTCACGGGCCGCTATAGCATAGAGCTTGCAGTCCGTCATCTGCTGCATCGTAAGGGCGAGCTTCTCGGCTATCCACCCTGCGCCAATGATGCCTACACGCATAATACCATTTTCCATAGTGCTGCAAAGATACAATTTTTTTTTGAAATATGGCAAAAAATGCTCATTTATTTGGTCGGGTGCAGGATTTTTTGTACTTTTGCGGCCGTTTTCGCTGAAAACTTATGAAAAATCAGTTATTCATCAAGAAAGCGTTCCGATTCCGTCGGTTCACGCGCAAGGCCTACGCTGCTTTTGCTTCGATCCACCGCGAGGTGACGATCGGCACTGTGAGCAGCCTCATCGCCGACCGCGAGATGCTGAAGGCCGGACGATCCGTAGCCCTCGTTTGCCTGCTCCTCACGGCAGCGGCAACCTATGCCGAGGATGCGAGTCCGGACGAAACGCTGCAAGTCGAGACCGAGATGGCCTCGGCTCCACTTTCCGCTGCTGACAAAGCAGCAGCGGCCCACCGGCAACTTAGTCTTCAGGAGGTGCAGGTGGTGGCTCACAAAGCTGAAGTCAACTCAGAGGCATTCCGCCTCGTAACCTGCATTTCTCACGCAGAGATAGAGGCTCTCCCTATCCAGACCGTAGCGGATATTCTGAAATATCTGCCGGGACTCGATGTGCGTACGAGAGGCGCCAACGGTGCACAAGCCGACGTATCGATGCGCGGCGGCACGTTCGACCAGGTGCTCGTAATGATCAACGGTGTGAACCTCACCGATGCGCATACGGGTCACTATTCGCTCAACCTGCCAATCAGCGCCTCGCTCATAGAGCGAGTAGAAGTGCTGCAGGGCACTTCGGCTCATCTCTTCGGCCTGAACGCCTTCTCGGGAGCAATCAACATCGTCACACGCTCCACCGAGGAGACGGCTCCTTCGGGCGATTATACGCTCCATCTGAGCGCAGGCCAGTACGGACTGGTCAACCCGAGCCTGAGCGGACGCTGGAAGAAAGGCGATTTCCACGCATCGGCCTCGGCCGAGTACAACCGAGCTGACGGCTACGGCGCCCCCGATCCTTCGGAGAAAGAGGCCACGGCTATCGGCAACTCCGATTACAAGATCGCCAACCTCTACGTAGAGACCGGCTACAAAGGCCTCGACATCCAACTGGGCGCTCAATACAAAGATGCGGGCGCGGGCATGTACTACGGTTTCGGTTCGCAGGATCAGTTCGACGCAACCCGTACGGCTTTCGGTTCAGCTCATTACGCTCATCAGTGGAACAACCGCTGGGGCCTGGACGCCACCCTCGCCTACCGCGCCAACTACGACCGCTACGAGTGGCACCGCGGGCAGCGCCTCTACGGCAATTTCCATTTCTCGCAGACCACAGCAGCCAACGTGAAAGCCTACATGAACAGCCGCATCGGCCGCACTACCGTAGGCCTGGAGCTGCGCAATGAGAACATCCATTCCACCAATCTGGGCGACACCGTAAACGCCGAAGGTCAGGTACCTAACGTAAACGGCTTCGAGCTGAGTGATTTGCGCGTGCTGGACCTTGTGAAGGGCGCCAACCGCCTCTCCGTCAACTACTTCGCAGAGCAGTCGTTCTTCTGGCGTCAGTTGAGCGCCAGCATTGGCGTAAGCGGCAACTGGAACAACCAGTTCGGCAATAACATCGCAGGCGGCGCCAATATCGGCTACGAGTACGCGCCGGCTTCGTCGGTATACCTCAATGCCAACCGCAGTCTCCGTCTGCCTACGTTCACCGATCTCTATTACAACGCGGGCAACCAACTCGGCAACCGCGACCTGAAGCCCGAGGAAGCATGGACACTCGCCCTCGGCACGAAGTATCAGAAGCGCTTCGCCGAGCAGGGCACCCTCCATCTGCAGGCCGACGCCTACTACCGCTGGGGCCGCAACATCATCGACTGGGTCTTCACGCCCGACGACCAGAAGCGCCCCTATCATGCGCAGAACTGGAACGAGGTGAACGCTGCGGGCGTAGACCTCACCCTGGGTTACCGCTGGAACCAATGGATCCGTTCGGCGGAGATCTCTTATGCCTTTACGCATCTCGACCTGGATGTAGACAAATCGGGCAGCCGCTATCTTGACTATCTGAGCCAGAAGTTCGTAGCACATTTGGAGCACGGCATCTGGTGCTTCAAGCGAGCCGGACTGCCGGGTATGGAGAACAGCGCCATAGGCGCCAGCTGGACACTCACTTTCCAGAAACGCGAAGGACAGTACAACAACGCCGAAGGCGAGGTGTGCGACTATTCGCCCGTACTGCTGCTCGACGGACAGCTCTTCTGGGAGTGCAAGGCGCTGAAAGTGGCACTCGACTGCACGAACATGACCAACCGCCACTACTACGACTACGGCGGTCTGCTCCAGCCGGGCGCTTGGGCCAAACTGAGCATCACAGCCAAGTTGCACTGATACAAAAAAGAGAAGCATCCCGAGCGGGTGCTTCTTTTTTTTGCGGAAAAACGGAGGAGATATTTGGTTGAGCCAAAAATTCTTCGTAACTTTGCAACATAAATTTTATCACCATGGCTTCAGATAATCGATTCGGCCGTTTGGGCGCAGTGCTGGCAGCAGCCGGAAGCGCCGTGGGCCTTGGCAACATCTGGAAATTCCCGTATATGACCGGCGAGAACGGCGGCGGGGCGTTTCTGCTCATCTACCTTGCGTGTATCCTGCTCTTCGGCATTCCGGTGCTGAGCGCAGAGTTCTATGCCGGTAGAAAGGGGCTGAGCAAGTGGAAATGGCTCAGTCCGCTGGCTACGCTGAGCGCCACTATCTTCATCTCGTTTTACTTTGTAGTGACCGGATGGTGCTTCCACTATCTCTACCTGAGTATCGTAGGCGCAACGGGCAGTTTGTCGCCAGCAGAGCTGACAGTCACCTTCGGTAGCTTCACGGGCAGCGTAGTAATGCCGGCCCTGTGGGTGTTTATCGCCATTGCTCTCACCGCAGCTATCGGGTTGGCAGGTATCAAGAGCGGAATAGAGCGCGCCAGCAAGATTCTGATGCCGCTTCTGTTCCTGATTCTGCTGGTGCTGATCGGCTACGGACTTACGATGACCGGTTGCAGCGAAGGCCTCCGCTTCATGTTCCGTCCAGACTTCGGAAAGATAACCCCGCAACTGACGCTCAACGCACTCAGCCAGTGTTTCTTCACGCTATCGCTCGGTATGGGCGTAATGGCCAATTATGCAAGCTATATGGAGGAGCAACAAAACCTGAGCCGGACGGCTGTGCAGGTGGCTTCATTGGACACGCTGGTAGCTATCCTGGCGGGTCTGGCCATTTTCCCGGCCGTGTTCGCGCTGGGTATCGACCCGACGCAAGGTCCGGAGCTGGTGTATGTGACGCTTCCGTCGGTTTTCCGCCAGATAGGCGGCGGCTTCGTGCTGCAGATACTGTTCTTTCTCCTGATGGTGATTGCCGCCATCACTACCACAATATCCATCATGCAGGCGCAGGTGAGTTGGCTGGAGCGTAACTGCCGAATGACGCAATGGAAAGCCATCCTGCTCTCTTCGCTTACCGACCTTGTTCTGGCGCTGCTCTGCTCGCTCTCGCTCTCATCGCGCTGCGGCCAGTGGCTCTCCATAGGCGGTACCTCGCTCTACGACTGCGCCGACGCGCTCGTAACGAAGATTCTCTTCCCCTTCGGCGGTATGATTTTCTCCATCTATGCAGGTTGGGCCTGCCCGAAAGACGACGTTATCCGCGAACTCTCCATAGGCGGGCGTCTCGCTATCGGCAAGACCATGCTCCTTCTTATCCGCTATTTCATTCCTACGGTAATTCTCGTTATCGTGCTCAACGGTTTCGGCCTTTTCTGATCAACGGACATCCATTATGAAAGGCAACCATATTACAAGCGATGCACTGATCATTGTAATCATGCTCGTATTGGCATGCGCTATATTCTCACGCCGCCACGTAGACAAAATCAATACGATGAAGCGGGAGGGGGTAAGCGTGCAATATCAGGTACTCGGGCGCAAATCGGGCAAACCGGTAATTCTGCTCCACGGCAACGGAGGTCGCCACGAAGATCTTTCCGTGATGGCCGCACAACTTGACTCTGCCGGTTATCTCGTCTTTGCTATGGATAGCCGCGGACAAGGTGCCAACGAGCCCCTTCCCGAATACCATTACATTGACATGGCAGAAGACGTCTTCGCATTGGTTGAAAAAGAAAAACTGAAAGCTCCTGCCGTCTTCGGATGGTCTGACGGCGGCATCATCGCACTGCAGACCGAAGTGCTTCACCCCGGCACGTTTTCGATGATCTGCACCTCCGGAGCCAATATCTTCCCCGAGTGTGTAGAGAACTTCGAAGAGTTTTGGCAGCAGTACGACTCGCTCGGCAATCCGGTCCAGCTGCCGCCGCTCACTTATATGATGACCGTGGAGCCACAGATGACAGCCGGCGACATGCAGACAATCGGGTGCCCCGCGCTGATTGTAGCCGGCGAGCACGATCTCATATTGGAAGAGCATACACGTCTGATTGCTGACAACATCCCACAAGGCGAACTGCTCATTCTCCCGGGGGAAGACCATGGTTCACACATCTGGAAAAACCCGAAGATGGGCAATATTCTCATCGAATGGCTCCGAAAAAACAAGTATTGAAACATAAAAAAAAGCACCTTCGATCGGAGGTGCTTTTTTTGTTGCCGAGCAAAACTTATTGTGCGAAAACGTGCGAATAAACAGTGTCCGGATGGCAGTTTTCGACTCGAATGCTATCCAGATAAGCACCGAGCAGCTGGCGGCTCAACTCAAAGCTCGGACGGTTCTCGCGGATGGCACGGTAGCTGCTGCGGTCGGCCTTGGAGAAGTCCACTATCGTCTGCCAGCCCTCAGGCACTCCTGCATGCATCCAGCAGCTGCCACCGAGCTTCTTGTAAGGCCAAAAGAGAAGACCTATATCGTGGCGACGCAACGTGGCTGCCTGCTCGTAATACCAGTCATCGGAAGCATGCCCCGTCTCGGTCATACACATCGCCACGTTGAGCGAATCCTGAAACTGCAGGAAATCCCGAATACCCGATTCGTCGGCCGGATGGCCATAGCGATGGCAGGCATAGAGGATATTCGCGTCGGCCGGCAGATGGTCGAAGATGCGGAAATTACCGTTCCACTGCGCTCCGCCGAGGAGGATGATATGCTTGTGATCGACCGAGCGGATGCTGTCGATACAGCGCTCATAGAGCGGAAGGAGAGCCGCATTGAGCACATCGAAATCATCTTCGAAGTAGGTAGCTACAGGTTCGTTCATCAGTTCGTAGCCGAGGATCACGGGATTGCCGCAGTAGTGCTCTGCTATCTCGCGCCAGAGCGAGCAAAAAAGCGCTTCGGAGCGCTCGCTGCCGAAAAGGAAGGGATAACCGAAGGAGTCGTCGATGTTGTCACCGGTCTGACCGCCCGGGCAATCATGCATGTCGAGCACTACATACAATCCGGCTTTTTCGCACCACGACACAACAGAATCCATTCTGGCAAACCCCTCGCAGGAAGTATAGCCCATGTAGTCTTCGTCGGTTAACATGGCATAGTGAAACGGAAGGCGAACGGTATTGGCGCCAACGGAAGCAATATAGCGGATATCGTCCTCCGTGATATAGTTTTCGCTGAATGTGTGCCAAAAATCAGCAGTCTCATCAGGACCCACTAACTGGCTGATAAGCTCGTTGATCAGGCGTGGCGAATTGCAATTCTGGAACTGCATCATATAGCCTTCCGGATTGAAAGCATGACCAAGATTGACACCTTGAATATAGAAGGTGTCACCTTGTGCGGTAAGTACGTGTCGCCCGCTCACGTGAAGCAGCGGTAAATTGTGATGTTGGACGGGAGCAAGGGTGCAGCAGCTGAGAATTACCGCCAATGCCCCAAGCACAAAAAAGTGTTTTTTCATAGCTATACTGATAATGAATATAAAAGAAAAATAGCCCCGTGCCGAGGCGCAGGGCTATTTGAGTAGTGCTACCCGGATTCGAACCGGGGTTTACGGCGTGAGAGGCCGTTGTCCTAGACCCCTAGACGATAGCACCATTGGAGTCAAGCATCTTTCTTTCTCGAAAGCGGGTGCAAAGGTACTGCTTTTTTTTGAAATGACAAAATTTTTCGCAAAAAAAATGCAAAAAAGCGCACTTTTTTTGTTGATTTCAGTTTTTATCGTATCTTTGTAACCTATTTGGCATTATATGCCATATCGAATTTCTATTTTTCAGCAAAGATATGCAGAAAGACATGGGTTTTGTGCGCGTAGGCGCCGCAGTGCCACGGATGAAGGTGGCTGACACGAAGTTCAACAAAGAAGAAATCAAGCAATTGATCGATGATGCTGTGATGGAGGGTGTGGAAGTGCTGTGCTTCCCTGAACTTTGCATTACGGGCTATACGTGCGCTGATCTCTTCTTCTTGCAACAGCTCCAGCAGAATGCGCTTGACGCGCTGCAGGACATATGCCACTACACATCGGGTAAGCCGCTGATCGTAATAGTAGGCGCCCCGCTCAAGGTGGACAACAATCTCTACAACTGCGCTTTCGTGATGACCGACGGCGAAGTGCACGGTGTGGTGCCGAAAATCAACCTGCCCAACACCGGTGAGTTCTACGAAAAGCGCTGGTTCACCCCGGGTCGCAACGTGACGCTTCACACAATAGACATATTCTCCGGCGATGTGCCTTTCGGCCCGGATTTGCTCTTCATGACGCCCCGCTACACTTTCGGCATCGAGCTCTGCGAAGACCTCTGGGCTCCTCTCCCACCCTCCACGCAGCTGGCCATCCAGGGCGCTGAAGTGATATTCAACCTCTCATCGTCGAACTGCATCACGTGCAAGAACGAATTCCGCCGCCAGATGATCCTGCAGCAATCGGCTCGTGTGCATTGCGGATACGTATACAGCTCATCGGGCGTGGGTGAATCAACTACCGACGTGGTGTTCTCCGGCAGCACCTATGTGGCCGAAAACGGCGATCTGATTGCTCAGGGCGAGCGTTTCCGCAGAACTTCGCAACTCATTGTTTCCGAGCTCGATATCGAACGCATCCGCACCGACCGCCAGCGCAACACCAACTTCACGTCCGACCATCAGGGGCAATACCGCAAGATATATCTCAACCCGCTCACCTACGATGATCCGACAGAAGCGCTCCACCGCCAGTTTGCTCCCAATCCGTTCGTACCGGAAGGTCCATCGGCTGAAGAATTCTTCTCTGACGTACTCTCCATCCAGACCAATGGTCTTGCCAAGCGTTGGGAACACACCCATGCGAAGACAATGGTAATAGGCATCAGCGGCGGCCTCGACAGCACGCTGGCGCTGATTGTAGCCTGCCTCACGGCCGACATGTTAGGTTACGAGAGACGACAGGTAATAGGTGTGACAATGCCCGGCTTCGGCACCTCCGACCGCACCTATCAGAACGCTTTGGAACTGATGCAGAAGCTCGGAGTGACTATGCTCGAGATACCTATCCGCGACGCTGTAATCCAGCATTTCCAGGACATTGATCACGATATCAACATACACGACATCACTTACGAAAACTCGCAGGCTCGCGAGCGCACGCAAATCCTGATGGACCTTGCCAACAAATACAGCGGCATGGTAGTAGGCACCGGCGACCTTTCCGAACTGGCGCTCGGTTGGGCTACGTACAACGGCGACCAGATGTCGATGTACGGCGTAAATGCCGGAGTGCCGAAGACGCTTGTCCGCGCCGTGGTAAACTATGCGGCAGAGAACGTTTTCTCTTACGACGTCAAAATGATTCTCCGCGACGTTATCGATACACCCGTTTCGCCCGAACTGCTTCCTACTGATGCCGAGGGCAACATCGCACAGAAGACTGAAGATAAAGTTGGACCGTATGAGCTACACGACTTCTTCATCTTCTATACCATGCGCTACGGCTTCACCCGCAGGAAAATCCAGTACATGGCAGAATGCACGTTCCGCGACCGCTACGACGCCGAAACGATTGCACATTGGCTCGACGTATTCCTGCACCGCTTCTACCAACAGCAGTACAAGCGCAGCTGTATGCCTGACGGTCCGAAAGTAACATTCGTAAGTCTCTCTCCCAGAGGCGATTGGCGCATGCCTTCGGATGCGTGCATCGTGGAATAAACAACAGTTACGGCTTATTTCAGAATCATGAAAAAATCTTTTTATATTATCTTCTTCGCATGCATGGCACTGATAGCCCATGCGCAGATGGTGGACCCAATCCACTTCAAAGCGAGCGCAAAAGCGCTCAGCGACTCTACAACTGACGTAGTGATCACCGCCACAATCGATGAGGGTTGGCATCTTTACACCCAGGACATTCCCGACGGTGGTCCGGTGCCTACCGCTTTCGCCTACGGCGATGTTGCCCTTATCGGCTCAACCACCACACCGGCCAAGGTGCATTCTTCCTACGACGAGAACTTCGAGATGGACCTCACCTACTACGAAGACCGAGCCGTTTTCCATCAGACCGTGCTCAGCCGCGACCTCAAAACGCTGAAAGGCGGCGTGACCTACATGGCGTGCAACGATCAGATGTGTCTCGCTCCTTCTACCTGGGAATGGCAGGTGCGCGTACCGGTATACATCGACCCTGCAGCCTCCGAAGCCGAAGCTGCCGCATTGGCCGCACTGGCATTGGCCGACTCTATTGCCGCTGATTCGATTGCCGCAGCAGAGCAGGCTGCCGCTGAAGAAAACACGGAAACGGTCAGCACCGATGTAATCGGCTCGACTGTAGCGGGTGTCAGCCTCTGGAAAATTTTCCTCCTGGGCCTTTTGGGCGGCTTGCTCGCAATCTTCACCCCGTGCGTATGGCCGATCATCCCTATGACCGTGAGCTTCTTCCTCAAGCGTGCCGAGCGCGCAGAAAAGCAAACCGGCAAACCGGCAGGGATGCAGGGCATTAAAGATGCTATTCTGTACGGTCTGGCCATCGTGATTATCTACGTAGGACTTGGCTTGCTTGTAACTGTACTGTTCGGTGCTTCGGCGCTCAACAGCCTGTCTACCAGCGCAGTAGCCAACCTGATCTTCTTCGCTATTCTGGTGATTTTCGCGCTCTCGTTCTTCGGTCTTTTCCAGATAACACTGCCGGCTTCGTGGAGCAACGCCATGGATCGCAAATCAGGCACTACCAGCGGATTCCTTTCTATCCTTTTCATGGCATTCACCTTAGTGCTCGTAAGCTTCAGTTGTACCGGTCCGATCATCGGCACCCTTCTCGTGGAGGCCGCTTCCGGACAGAGCTGGGTAGCTCCCGCACTCGGCATGCTCGGATTTTCGCTGGCTCTCGCGCTGCCTTCCTCGCTCTTCGCCATGTTCCCGAGCGCGCTGAAAAAAATGCCGAAATCGGGCGGATGGATGGAGTCGTTCAAGGTGGTACTGGCATTCATCGAACTTGCACTCTCACTCAAGTTCCTCTCCGTAGCTGATATGGCATACGGTTGGGGTATTCTCCCGCGTTGGCTTTTCCTCCTTATATGGATTTTGATCTTCTTCGCAATGGGATGCTATCTTGTATGGAAAATTTGGGAAATTAGCCGTGTCCGTCAGATAATCCGCGCAGCGCTGATCATTCTCTCCTGGGGCTTCACGGCTTACCTTATTCCCGGCCTTTGGGGCGCACCGGTCAAAGCAGTCAGCGCCTTTGCTCCTCCTATGCCAATCGAGGGACGCGAGGTGTTCTTCGATTATGAAGAAGGTCTGGCTTATGCCCGTCAGGAAAACCGCCCCGTTCTGCTCGATTTCACCGGTTACGGCTGCGTCAACTGCCGCAAGATGGAAGCCTACGTGCTTTCCGACGACTCGGTAAAAGCCCGACTGCAAAATTACGTGATGATAGAGCTCTATGTAGATGACAAGAATGACGGCATAGGCGAAAAGAACTCACGCATCCAGCGCGAGATATATGGCGCCAATGCACAACCGTATTACATCCAGCTCGATCCGCAGGGCACAATTATTTCGCAGCCCTACGCCTTCTCTATCGATCCGGCAGCCTTCTTGGAATGGCTGAAGTATTGAGTCATAATGACATAAAACACAATAAGCAGGTCCGAAAGACCTGCTTATTTTTTTTCATACCCTGATGTCTGTGGATAAAGAGTCACTAACCTATCGCATAGCGACCTGCCTTTGTCTTGAGCGTAAGCCACGTAGCCGTCAAGGAGAGCAGCATCGTAAGCAACAGCACAACCCATGGCAGCAGCCACGCACCAAAGGTGGTCTGGCAGAATACAGCCGGCATTCCGATACCACCCAGTCCCACATGGAAATAACATGGCTCCATGAAAAACATGTGATAAACATACACTCCGTAACACAAGCGGGAGCACTCGCGAAGCCAGGGCGCAGGTTGCATCACCTGCAGGCTGACCGGTTTCCTGCCGTAAAGCAGATGCCACACGAGCGCGAAAAGCGCACCAATACCCGCCGATGTATGAATGAGGCGGAGAGCTGCAATGGCTGTTTTGCCGTAACCGGACAACCAGGAAGGACGCGTCCATGGGACAGCCGGCAATTGATAATGCATTGCTTGCAATTTCCACATAAGCACCAGAAGATAGACCACTGTAAGTCCACAGCACGTCCACATAAAAGGCTTCCCCTTCCGGAGAGCCGTTTTCGTCTCCTCACCCGCCAGGAGCACACGAAGCCAATAGCCAGCATAGAAATAAAAAGCAAAATGCGGAACACGCGTGAGGCCCAACCTGCCGCCTGTCGGTTGCCACAACGAGAGCAAAGCCAAAGCGAACAGAATAAGCCAACCGAACGGTTTATGGAGCCGTTGCCGACGGTTCTCCACAAAGTGAAGCATAGCATCTAGCGCCCATGCCAGGATAAAGCACCAGAACAGCATGGGCAAGAACCACAGGTGTCCGATACCGTTCAGAATTTTCCAGGTCATTGTATAGGCGCTCCAACGGGAGGGATCAAAGCGGAAAAGAAAGTAATAAAACGTGCCGAATACGATAGCGGGGAGCAGCAGCCGTTTCATTTTCTTCCACACCCAGGGAACGAACCGGCTCCGTTTGCCCAACCCGCAGCACTGATAGGCCATCACATAGCCGCCCACGAAGGCAATCGTTTCTATGCGGAAACCGCTTATCAGATGTCCGAGCCACCAATACACCGCATTCGGCTCAACCCCTTCCGGAGCAGGCCAACCGCCCGTGTAGATGCAGAGCGCATGATAAACGACCAGCAGTGCAATCACTACCGGTCGTATTATCGAAATTTCATATAGAAGCCTTTTCTGCCCCAAGACTGACGAAGTGTGCAAATTACTCTTCCTCTATTTCGAAGAGAAACATATCGGGGGCATGGTAGCTAAGCCAACCGAGCAGGACAGCCATGCAAAGTGCAACCACGATAGCAAGCGGCCACATTTTCTTCAGTTTCTCACTGCCGCTCCAGCGCTGACCAAGATACACACAAACGATCACTTCAATGATATAAGCGATGATATCTATCAGAAGCACGGAGTGGTGAGTAATGGGCTGATATACGTAGAAAAGGGCCTGAGCGAGCGGAAAACCTACCAGTCCGGCAGCTATCGGTCCGGTGATGCGGCCGATCTCCTTGCGGCTGATCCACATATATAAGGCCAGCAATACCGACGGATAAAAAATCATCTTCATGTGTTCCCACACACTCTCGTTCACCGGGAAGATCCACCCCATTACATGTCCGAAAAACGGCAAATGATGCACAAAATGCATGCTTGTACCGAGCACAAGCAACACTGCCGTAGTAATAACAAGTTCTTTCTTCTGCATATGTTGTTTTATTGAATAATTTAGATATCAACGAACAAAAATCACACCAACACGTTGATTTTTGTGTTTTTTATTGCATAAATTATTTGAGATTTGGTTATATCACATTTTTTTCCTATCTTTGCAGTCTGCAAGAATGTGCGCGAGCGCGCAAGCGCTTGTACACGATGATAATTTTGCCTCTTCATCCTTATCAGGAGAGGCCCCATATAACCAATAATGAAACTCAAACATCATTACATACTTCTAGGCGTCATGCTGACTCTCGCCGCCGTATGCGGTGGGCTGATGCCATTTGTCAACGTCAATTCCGACATGACAAAATACCTGCCAAAGGGTTCGCCCATGAAGCAGGGCTACACCATCATACAATCGGAATTCGGTTCCGCTGACATTTCTTCAGCGGACGTGAAAGTGATGTTCCGCGGCTTGGAGGAAGCGGAGATTTCCGCTATGCACGATTCCCTTGCACTCAAGCCGGAAGTAAGCAAATGTACGCACAAGATCTCCGAAGACGGCGCATACACGCTTTATGAGCTGACCGTCGACAAGTCGGTCGACCAGAAAAAATTCGGCAAATTGATTCGCAAGAGCCTGCCGAAAGTGGATGTGGTAGAAACCAGTCAGGATGGCGCCACGCCCCCGATTTCCGTGATGGTAATCGCAGCTGTGCTGATTATTCTCATTCTGCTGATTATGTGCCAGAGTTGGGTGGAGCCGTTCATCTACCTCGCCACCACCGGACTGGCTATTCTCTTCAACATGGGCACCAATGCGTTGCTTCCGTCCGTAAGCATCACCACCCATAGCATTGCTGCAATCCTTCAGCTCGTTCTGTCGCTCGACTACTGCATTGTGCTGACCAACCGCTATCGTCAGGAGCGCAAAATCCGTGATTCGAAAGTAGATGCTGCCAACGCGGCTATCCGCAGGGCCTTCGCTCCTATCATGTCGTCAGCAATGACCACGGTAGTAGGTTTGCTGATGCTCTGTTTCATGCGTCTGCGCATCGGTATCGACATGGGTGTAGTGTTGGCTATAGGTGTGATTTTCAGTCTTATATGCACGTTCACCGTAATGCCTTCGCTGCTGATGATATTCCAGACGGCCATCGAGCGCAGCCACAAACGCACCTTCGTCATTCCAACCTCCCGTCTGGGGCGTTTCGCCACTTCGCACAAGATTCCAATTGCCATTTTCGCTGTAATCCTCTTCGGTGTATCGTTCTTCTTCTCGCAGCGCACCAATATCTTCTTCTCGGCCAACACAGAATCACGCATTGCTAAAGTGTTCCCGCCTACAAATCCGTTTGTCGTGATTTACGACTCGCATGAAGAGGATGCGATCATTCCGCTTGCAGATTCCATCCAGCAGCAGTCCGGAGTGCTTTCGCTCATTTCCTACCCGACCCTGCTCAAGCGCGCATACAATGCCGACGAGATGGCCAAATACCTGACCAGTATGGGCGAGGGGCTCGGCGACCTCATGCCGGCAGCAGAGCAAACTGCCATGCTTACTCCGGAGCTCATGCGAATACTTTATTACATGCGTACGGGCGAAGCCGATACACTCACCATCGGATTCCCTGAGCTGACCGAATTCATCTCCGACTACTGCCTCGACAACCCGCTCTTTGCCTCTGTAATCGACGATGAGATGCGCAATCAGATGCAGATGCTGCAGGAGATGACCGCCATGTCGGCAGAAGACGAACCGGAAGAAAAAAAGACAGAAGAGAAGGTTGAAGCACCGGCCGTTTTGCTCCAGCAGGAAGAGGTCTTCACAGAATTGGATACCGTTCACACGCCCGTTTCCGCAATCGAGAGCCAGCCCAGTTCCATCTCTACGAGCACACCGTTAAGCGAACAAAACAGCAACCCGGCTCCGCACCTTGCAGCCGACCCGACCTACCCCATCGTCAGCTTCATCAACAAGCTATATGCCGCTCAGCCGTCGGCTCTGACAATGGACTTCCGTACGCTGGCCGACACCGTGACCATCCATCGCATAATGGGTATCGAGGAGATGGCCGCTTATATCGGTTCGTCCGTCACGCAAACGCGCCTCGTATTCAACTACGACAAGGGCCACAGAAAAGCAATGACGCCAATCGAGTATATGCATATTCTTACGGATGATCTCTTCAACCGCAAGGCGCTCAACGGCATGATTACCGCAGAGCAGAAGTCGCTCGTGCGTATGCGAACCTCGATCATGGACCTTACCATCCGCGACGCACAAATGACTGCTACACAACTTTCCAAGCTTTGCGAATACTTCGGAATAAGCGACGTGGATGCCGCTCGCGTTCGTCAGATAATGGAACCTGCAGCAGCCGAAACAGCCACACGACAGCTCCTTTTCAAGCCGGATGTGACGGCTCTCCCTGCAGTACGTGCAGAGAGTCAGATTCGTACGACCATGGAGCCGCTCCAATCCATGAAACCTGCAGAGACGGTCATTCCTACCATCTCGCAACCTGGCGAAGCCGACTCAGCAGCGCTCGCTGCCGAAGCGGCTGCTCACGAAGCACATCTCCAGCACGAAACCCTTCCGGCACCGGAACCGGTCGTTGTACCGGCGCCCGTACGACACAAGCAGACAGCTGCCGAACGCGAGGCCGACAGGAAAGCAGCTCTCTTCCTTGACCTCATGTACGGAGGGAAGCGCTACTCGGCAGCACAGATGGCCGACAGCTTCAGCCGACTCGGTCAACCGGTTGACACCACCATGACCAACCTGCTCTACACCTACTACGGCTCCGTCCATCTGCTTCCCGACAGCATGGTGCAGACAGTAGAACAGGTGTTCAACTACGTATTCGACGAGCTTGTCAGCGATCCGCGTCTTGATCAGTTTGTCGATCCGTCGATGAAAGAAGGCATCATAGGTGCGAAATCACAGATAAAAGAAGGCGTTGGCATGTTGTCGGGCGAGAAGCATGCGCTGCTCGTTATCCTTACGAGCCTACCGGTGGAATCTGCTGAGACATACGCTTTCTGCGATGAGCTGAGCCGCCTCACTTCCGAGCACCTGAAGAACAAAACCTACACAGTAGGCGAATCGGCTATGTACTCGGAAATGAAAGCCGGATTCGGACATGAGATGATGGTTGTAACCATCCTGACCATCTTGGCCATCTTCCTGATTGTGGCAATCACGTTCCGCTCCGTGGTCGTTCCTACCATTCTGGTGCTCACCGTTATGACGGCCGTATACGTCAACGTCTGCTTCTGCGGTCTGGCTACAGGCGATATGCTCTATCTGGCCTACCTGATCGTGCAGTCTATTCTTATGGGCGCCACCATTGACTATGGTATTCTCTTTGCCAACTACTACAAAGAAAAACGAAAAACAATGCCGGCAAAAGAAGCCGTCTTCGAAGCATATCACGGCTCTATCCGCACGATTATGACCTCGGGGCTGATCATGGTAGTGGCCCCGGGCGCGATGTCGATCCTAACCGACAACGTGATGATCAGCAACATCGTAGGCTGCCTTGCCATTGGAGCATTCGTGGCGATAGTGCTGATTCTCGTAGTGCTTCCCGGCGTACTCGTGGTATTCGACCGCTGGGTAGTCCGCAACGCATTCAGCCCGAAAGAACAATAAGTCCTTTCAGAGGTGCGTCCGCGCACTCAGGAAAGTCGCATCGAGCTCCCATCGAAGTCCCATCAGCGACATACAAAAAAAAGAAGCAGCTCTTTCGAGTTGCTTCTTCTTTTTTCTCAGTTGATCATCACCATCGTGGCACCAGATCCGTATTTCTGCATCGATGCTTCCATGTAGAAGCAGGTGCGGTATTCGTTGTGCAGCAGTCGGAGAATCTCCTGCTTCAATACGCCATCGCCTTTGCCGTGAATGAACACGATGCGCTGGCCTTTGTGCTTCAGGTGCACACCCATCGTCTTGCGGAAGGTCTGAATCTGAAGCTGCAACGCATCCTGTCTGTTCATCACTACGCCGGGGCGCAAGGCTTCTACGTGAAGGTCCACTTCCAGCAGATCGTCTTTCTTCTCTTCTTTCTTGCCGTTGCCCGCCTGAGGCTGGGGCTTCGGCTGCTGCTTCTCGGCCAGTTGCTTATCACGAATCAGCTTCGGCACCGGCCGGTAGGTTTTCTGAATATCGGCATCAGGGTTCTTGATTACCACACATTGAGAGAGCGTGGTAGGAATCTCGAAGCCGTCCTGGTCTTCCACGTAGGCGAGCCCTTTCTGCTCGTCGATCCTTCTCACTACGCCCTCGCCTACCGAGTCGAGAAAGCGCACTTTATCTCCTACTTTCATAATCCCGAGAAATATTATCCGATGATGTCTTCCAGCGAAACCTCCTCTTCGGCAGCCTGCGAGGGCACATATCCCATTTTCTCCTGCGCATCTTTCTGAGGGAAAGTGAAGTACGTGCATTCGCACTCGGCCAGCAGCACCCCATCGGCACTCCATATCTCGCCCACCACAATCACCACATTGCGCTTGGTCTCTTTCACGCGCCCGCGCAGAAGGATATAAGGTTGCGAAAGGCTTACGGGCTTGCGGTAGCGGATATCCATTTTGGCCGTCACACCTGCCGTCTGCAGCTTATGGAAGACCACCCAGCCGCATACTTCGTCGAGCAACGTAGCTTGCACACCGCCATGGAGCGTATCTTTCCACGACTGGAAATTCTTGCCGGGTTGCCATACACTGACGATATCATCGCCTTCTTCATAAAAGCGCATGTGAGCGCCTATCGGGTTGTCGGGGCAGCAGCCGTAGCA
Source organism: Candidatus Colicola faecequi (assembly GCA_018064985.1). GTDB lineage: Bacteria > Bacteroidota > Bacteroidia > Bacteroidales > Paludibacteraceae > Colicola > Colicola faecequi. Next base: position 18,010 of record JAGHUE010000034.1, read on the forward strand.
GTTGTATTCCTGCATGCCGAGCCACGGATTGATTATCTTACGGAGTTTCATTTTCGTTTATTGTATTTTGCTTTGTTTCATGCAGCAAAAATTATGCCGTTTCTGCCATCGGAAAGATGTCCGATGCCCTAAACCAACGAATCCCCCTCCGGATATCACATCCGTAGGGGGATTCATTGAAGAATGGTATATTATTGTTTGTCTATTGATGAATTTTCTCCTGTGCAGGAATTGCCATCTGGCGCTGCGGGTTGACGGAATCACATTGCATCCTTACCACCTGCGACTGCGGGCGACGGGGCTGCGCATCCATCTGCTTACCCATGAACAGTTTACGTTGCTGCGGACTGAGCATATTGAGCACTTCGTGCGTCATGCTGTTCAGGCGCTGAAGCATCTCGCCACGGGTGTTCGACACCTGCCTCATCTTCGCATATTTGAGGTGAATACGGTAGATGGTATCATATTGCTGCTCGGTAAGCGCCAATTCACGCTGGAGCATCTCTGTCTGTTTGGCGGCCTCTTCCTCGGGCGTACGAGTTGGTCGGGGATGCACTTCCTGCGCTATGCCGGTCATCCAGAAAGCAGCCATTGCCAAAATAAGAATGAGTTTTTTCATTTGTGGATAGCTTTATCGCTATGTTTTGGTCAGTAAATACGCAGCAAATTCCGTGCCAGCAAAACCAACAGGACAACAAAAAAGCAGGCTACATGCGCCTGCTTTTCCATAATTTAATTTTTTTTCAAAATTGTGTACTTCTATCAGATGAGGAACATCTCGCCTTTTTCCGGAGCGCTTACCGAGCGGAAACCGGCATCGTACAAGTGCTGTACGTACGCATCCTGCACCGACGATTCGCCATGTACAACAAATACTTTGCGGATCTTCCCGGGGTCTTGGTGCGAGCAGAAATAGCGGATCATCTCTTCATAATCGCCATGGCCGGAGAAGCCTTCAATCTTCTCTACAGCAGCACGTTTGCGATGATCGAAGCCGAAGATGCTGACAATCTCCAGTTCCTTTTTCTGGATGCGTGCACCCAGCGTATTCGGGGCACAGTAGCCAACGATGAGGATTGTGGTGCTCGGATCGTCGATATGATTAGCCACATGATGCTTCACACGTCCGGCCTCGAGCATGCCCGAAGCAGAAATGATGATTCCCGGACGCGTATCACGGTTGAGCGCCTTCGACTCGCGGATATCGGATACGTAGCGCAAGGTGTTGAAGCCGAACGGATCGTCGTCGTAGCGCATCACATCCTGCACCTCCTCGTTGAGGTCCGCCGTATAGAGGCGGAATACGTTCGTAGCGTTTACCGACAGCGGGCTGTCCACGTATACCGGCAGGTGAGGAATCTTGCCCTCGTTGTACAGGTTGTTGAGGCAGAACACAATCTCCTGCGTACGTCCTACGGAGAACGACGGGATGATCAGTTTTCCCTGTTTCTTTACGCACGTCTCCTCTACTACGCGAAGGAGCTCCTGTTCCGATACGAGATGCTCTTCGTGAAGCCGATCGCCATATGTGCTCTCCGTGATGAGGATATCGCATTGCGGGAACGGCTGCGGCGAGGGCAACAGATGGCTCTGCGGACGACCGATATCACCCGTGTAAGCGATGGTCTTCACCTCGCCCTCGTCGCGGATATAGAGAGTAGTGACAGCCGAACCGAGCATATGGCCCGAGTTGCTGAAGCGGAGCTGGATATCGTCGTCGATGCGGAACTTGCGGTCGTAGTCCACCGTAATGAACAGACGCATGCACTCTTCTGCCGTTTTGCAGTCGTAGAGCGGCTCCACGCGGGGTTTCTGCAGGCGGTCCATCTTCTTGTTGTACCACTTCGTATCCTGCTGCTGGATAAAAGCGGTATCCACAAACAGCATCGCGCAGAGGTCACGCGTAGCTGGTGTGCAGATTACCGAGCCGCGGAAACCCTTCTTATAGATATAAGGAATAAGGCCGGAGTGGTCGATATGCGCATGCGAAAGGATCACGCAATCAATGTCCTTCGGTTCAAAACCGAGGTTACGGTTGTCTGTGTCGGTTTCATGTCCTTTGCCTTGAAACATACCACAGTCCAGGAGAATGCGTTTGCCTTTTTCGGTAGTGATGAGGTGCTTGGAGCCGGTTACTTCACGGGCTGCACCGAGGAATTGGATTTGCATATTTTCAGATTTAAGATTGATATTCGAAGCAGACATTTTTCGGATTAAGAAGCCAACTCAAAGCACATCGTCGGCCAGGTCTTCCGCCAAGCGGTTGAGAGCGAGACATTGCTCGCGGGTGATCGTCTTTCGGCCATCGTTGTCGGGCCACGGATTCAGTATCAGGAGCCGTCCTTCCAAGCAGGCCTCACGCAAATTACCCGCAGGTACGTATCCCATAGGGATACACTCCGCCTGCAGCATAACGACGGGAAGCTTTTCCTTGAGAGCCTGCTGCAAGACGGCTTTCTCGTCAGGAGAAATGAAGGCGCCTGCCAATACTGCTCCCTGACGGGCATCGAGGATGCAGGCGTTTTTGCAGTTGCGCTTTTCCTCCGGCGTCAGGCGCCTGCCTATACGTACAGGGCGAATCGGACGTTCAAGCAGCGCCTGATTGCCGATGCAGTCTACTGTACGGCCGGCCGTTTCCCGTGCCCTGCGGATGATGAGATACTCGCGGCCCATTTGCCTCATCGCCAGGCGATACGGATTGCGGCAGATATGTTCAGAAGCCCGCACAACCTGCTCTTTTTCCGTTAGAAAGCAACTCGTACAGCCTTCATTCCATAACGGTTGCTGAGCCGATTCTTCCGTCACGTTTTTGAGCGCCAGCACCAATACAGGCAACGAAACGCGCGGATGCTCATGCAGCCGGAGAAGGAGATGAACGTGGTCGGGCATTACAGCTGCGAGCAGCACTTCCGCCTCGGGGCAGAGCTCGGGAAGCGCGCGGATAGTCCACTCCACTTCCGCTCCGAGTCCACTCTTTTCCACATACGCTTGTTCCGGATCGGGAGCATCTCCTGCCTGCGGAACAATGAGCGTTCCCAGCAGAGGCCGACGCTCTTTGAGCGTAAGCGTAAGTGCATATACGCCGGGCTTGCTTCCGTCCTCGTCAGCGGAAGGAGCCGGAAGGGCTGCAGAAAAGAGATTTTCGGACACAGGCATCTCGATGGGCATGGTTTACTGCCGTCAAAGTTAGTGAAAATTCCACAAATATGCAAACATCCGCACCATTTTTTGCAATTTTCTGCAGATTTTCCGCACACATATTTGAATTAATCAAATATTTTCCGTATCTTTGCAAATCGTTGCGTATTATGTGCGTCGACGAAGTCAGGAAAGCGAAAACTCACTAATAATCTCTATACAATGGTCCAGACGAAAGAAAAACGAATGTACATGCGCGTCCGCAACGTGTGCGGTCTGCTCGGCACTATTCTTCCATGGCTTGCCCTCTTCTCCGCAGGTCTCACGCATCACGAGAGTCCCGACTGGTGGTGGTCGATTTCTGCCACTTATTATCAGTCGCCAGCATTGGTAGGCGTGCTCGTTCCGGCCAGCATCGTGCTGCTGTTCTACATCGGCTACGACAAGCTCGACAACATCATCACTTCGCTCTCGGGCGTATTCGGTCTGCTGATTGTGCTTTTCCCGTGCAAGGTGAGCTGGATCAACGATGGCAATCCCGTAGGTTTCTTCCAGGTGCCCATTGAGATCAGCGCTATCATCCACAACGTGAGCGCCATGGTGTTCTTCCTGCTGATAGCGTTCAATAGCGTGTATCTCTTCACCAAGACGGGCGGCGAGATGACTCCGCGCAAACGGATTCGCAACATGATCTACCGCATCTGCGGCTGGTCGATGGTGGCTATCATGGTTGTTTTCCTCGTGCTCAAACTGTTGCACGCTCCCGGCTATTCCATTATGATTGTGGAGATTCTGCTGCTCACGCTCTTCGGCATCTCCTGGCTCGTAAAAGGCGAGGCATTCCCGTTCCTGAACGACGTGGAGGAAGCAGAACCGACAAAATAAAATTTTTCCGACAATGAGAAACTTCAGCGATCTTCAGATTGCAGTGGCAGGTACTGGCTATGTTGGCCTCAGTATCGCTACGCTGCTGGCGCAGCACCACAAAGTGACTGCAGTTGACGTGATTCCCGAGAAGGTGGAGAAAATCAATCATCGCCTCTCCCCTATTCAGGACGAATATATCGAAAAATATCTGGCAGAGAAAGAGCTCTGCCTCACCGCTACCCTCAATGGCGAAGAAGCCTACCGTGAGGCCGATTTCGTGGTGATTGCAGCTCCTACCAACTACGACCCGGTGAAGAATTATTTCGACACCTCCCACGTAGAGGAAGTGATAGACATCGTGCTGCGCGTCAACCCCGAGGCGGTAATGGTGATCAAATCCACCATCCCGGTGGGCTACTCCGAAAGCCTCTACCGCAAGTACGGCAAGGACCTCCGCCTGCTTTTCTTCCCGGAGTTTCTTCGTGAGAGCAAAGCGCTCTACGACAATCTCTACCCCAGCCGCATCATCGGCGGTTATCCCAAACGCATAGAGGTCACCTGCGCCGAAGAGCTCCGCTCCGCTGCCGAAACGTTTGCCGCCCTCCTGCAGGAAGGCGCCCTCAAGCCCGATATCGACACGCTCTACATGGGACTTACCGAAGCCGAAGCCGTCAAGCTCTTCGCGAATACCTATCTGGCGCTCCGCGTGAGCTACTTCAACGAGCTCGACACCTATGCCGAGGTGAAGGGCCTCGACGCGCAGGCCATCATTCAGGGCATCGGTCTCGACCCGCGTATCGGTACGCACTACAACAACCCCTCCTTCGGCTATGGCGGCTATTGCTTGCCGAAAGACACCAAGCAGCTCCTGGCCAACTATCAGGACGTGCCGCAGAACATGATGACAGCCATCGTGGAATCCAACCGCACGCGCAAGGATTTCATTGCCGACCAGGTGCTCCGCAAAGCCGGTTGGTACGGCTATTACTCCGACAACCAGTATGTCGGCAGCAAAGAGCCCGTCACGATCGGCGTTTACCGCCTTACGATGAAGAGCAACTCCGACAATTTCCGCCAGTCGTCCATCCAGGGCGTGATGAAGCGCATCAAGGCCAAGGGCGCCAAGGTGATTATCTACGAACCTACGCTCGACAACGGCGCCAGCTTCTTCGGCTCCGAGGTGGTCAACGACCTCGAAGCTTTCAAGCAGCAGAGCAATGCCATCATCGCCAACCGCTACGATGCCTGCCTCGACGACGTACAGCAGAAAGTCTACACCCGCGATATCTTCAAGCGCGACTAATCAGAGTCAACAAAATTCTTACTAATCTATGAATATCTTACTCACCGGTGGCGCCGGCTTTATCGGCAGCCACACCATCGTAGAGCTCGACAAAGCAGGTCATTCTGTAGTTGTTGTCGACAATTTCGTCAATTCCAACCCCGAAGCACTCCGCCGCGTGGCACAGATCATCGGCAAAGAGGTGCCCTTCGTAGAAGCCGACGTGCGCGACCGCGAAGCTATGGAGCGCGTTTTCACCGAGCATAAGATCGATGCGGTTATCAACTTCGCCGGCCTCAAAGCCGTAGGCGAGTCGGTAGAGAAACCGCTCGAATACTACGAAAACAACATGAACGGCGTGTTCGTGCTCGTCGACGTAATGCGCAAGCACGGCTGCAAGAACATCATCTTCTCTTCCAGCGCTACCGTCTACGGCGATCCAGCCATCATCCCTATCACCGAAGAGTGCCCCAAGGGACAGTGCACCAACCCCTACGGCTGGACCAAGTCGATGCTCGAGCAGGTGCTCATGGACGTGCAGAAAGCCGACCCCGAATGGAACGTCGTTCTCCTCCGCTATTTCAACCCCATCGGCGCACACGAGTCGGGCCTTATCGGCGAGAATCCCAACGGCATACCCAACAACCTCATGCCCTACATCACCCAGACCGCTATCGGTCTTCGTCCCGAGCTCGGCATCTTTGGTAACGACTACGATACCCCCGACGGCACCGGCGTTCGCGACTACATCCA
>JAGHUE010000169.1 GCA_018064985.1 Candidatus Colicola faecequi
TTCCGCGCCAAAATTAGCGATTTCTACCAATTGCGCAACACACCACGACCACGTGCACCAATACCACTTGGGGCAGAATACACAAAAACAAGGGAATCCCACATTCGCACCCCCTTCCGTAGAAGAAAAAAGAAAAAATGCTATACTGCAATCAATTTCGCAATGCAGGACCGACCGGCGATATAATTCTCTATCTTCTGAACGTAAAAATACCGTCCAAACTGCCTTAAGAATACAGGCGTTTTATGGTCGAATGCATATATATCAGGAACCGAGAGCACGATTTCGACCGAAATACCGATATAATCCGCCATTATCTGCTCAACATTGACATATTCATTCAGTACTTCATCATTGACGATGCTAGGCGTAGAATATACATTCTTGAGAAGGTATGGAGCAGATGTCTTTCTTAATTCAAAATCCCCGTTATCGTTATATCCATCATACTGCATGCCCGCCTCGTTAGATCCGCTATAAAATCCGATACTAATCTCTTGCGAGGTATCAAGAGTTTCATCGTTTATCACGACTACCTTTTGGGTGAGCAGACTGTTTTCTTCATCTTTCTTGAATTGATAGGAATTTACCTGGCAATAACCGTCGGCATGATAATCCACTTCAATGGCAACAATCCGATCCGTCCAATCGACTGCATTGGCTTTGTTGTTCGCAACCTGTTTGAGCGTGTAAACCGTCGTTTCATTGTCTTTGCTATGTGTGATATACCCAAATGTCTGTGCGAGTGCCTTATAGAGCTCCAGGGCATTCTTAAAGCCGATATTCTCGGCGATGTTCATTTCGCCATACGCTTGAGCGGTATCGTTGTCGTATTGAATCAACGGCTGAAATCTGCAAATGATACATCCAGACGGATAATTAGGCGAACGAGTATAGACGGTTACCCCTCCTGTTGTTTGGCTATCTGTTACAATGTATTCGCCGAATCCCCAATACATAGAGCTCGGTTTCTCCTCCACAGCTGCAATTGAAAAACCTCTACTGCCGGATTGAGCTGCTCCATTTTCATCCGTAACCGTTCCGTCGTTCCAGAAGATAATATTCTTGTAATAGACCTGCCGTCCTATTCCATCGATAACATCATATCCGGACACAAACCCATTATTTAGCGGTGTGCCGTTCAATCGGTAATATACATTATACCAAGCTCCATTGTAGCCGATCGTAAAACGGAAGTCAATATTCGAATAATAGCTGTTGCTATAGTTCAATATCACCGTAGCTTTTAAGCCAATACCCTTCATTTCAGTCGGAAGTAGATTATTCCCCGACTTAAGATAATAGAGCTCGTCTTCCACAGAGCCATCTCCTGACGTCGAGCGATATGCCGGCTTGCCTGGCATTACCGCATCGAAAGCAACTCGTTCACCCCATGCAGTGCTTCGCTTGCGATCGACTAGTGAGATATAATAGCCATCCCGAAATACATCTTCGGGCAATGCAAAGCCGGTTTGCTCCTGAAGCTTGTTCTTTATATACGGAAGCGGAATCACAGGCATGCGCCCTGCCAACGCACCTGTCGCGCTTGGTACTTGTTTGATTCCGTTTGAGTCGGTATACGGTCCGTTTGCGGAAATTCTCCGGGTCGTTCCGAGTGCTGCAGGATTCACGCTGAAATCAACATCAGACAAGGCCGTAAACACATCGCACGTTCCGCCTATAATGGAGATATTGAACACATGATTGGTGTTGGAAAGCAGAATGCAGTAAGAGCCGGGGCCGAAGATGAGCATACCGTCATTATACAACCGACAAGCGAGCCGGGAGTATTGGATGCGACTTTTCGACTGATAGCTCTGGAGTTGGCCGAAGATCTCGCAATTCGTTTTGGTTGCCGGAAGGTCGATAGACTGCGTTCCATTCCCTTTTAGCGACATTTCAGCGATACCGGACTCCTCGAATGTAATGGCAATGTCCGCATCCTTGGGCATATCTGCATCATACCATATGCCCTGCGAGTATATCTTTAAGTTGTACATGTTAGAACGATCTTAATGATTCTACCTTTGCGTAATTAGACTGTCCACGATTGATATCGGTGACTGCGACTTGTGAATTGATATGCACCTTGCTCATTGCCTCGGCAAACATACCATAGTCAATGATCTGCTGAACCTGCTGGCGTGCCTGCCGAACAAGACCACCATTTGCCATGAGAGGAACGCCGCCCGTTGATTCGTTAATTGCGGAGAGCAGCGGCAAATACCGGCTTGTGGCTCTCTTATTTATGATTGCTTCACCTCCCTCTGCCTCGATTGGGATGCCGCCCTGGGAGTGGCTCGGACCTTGAAGCAATGCGCCTCTAGAGGCCTTCGGAAGAGGTTGTGCAGCTACTGCAGCTATCTGCGCTGCGCCTGTGATTGTTGCGAGCGAAAGAGAAGCAATACCTGCCGGGTTAGGGAATGGACCGTAACTGATTGGCGATTGAGCAAGAGACATGATTATTGCCTGGGCTGCTGCAATGGAGGTTTGCATAAGGTTCAATTCCTTCTGACGGATTGCCTGCTTACGAGCTATCTCCTTCTGCTTCTTATCAAGCTTCTCGTCCAATTCTGCGACCTTCTCATCGTATTGCTCCTGGCTGATAAGCTTGCTATCGAGCAGCTCTTTATACTTCTGCTTTTCTTCTTCATTCTCGGCCTCTATCTTCTGCAAATGGCCATTCTCGATATTGTTCCATGCGTCATTGATCGCATTCAGTGAATCTAATGCCGCGCCGGACCAATTACCAATCTCTGCGCTCAGGCCTTCAAGATATTCCTTGCGGGCCTCGACCATTTCCGCATTGATTTGCGCCTCTGCATCCGCATTGCCTTTTACCGCCTCGAGCTCTTGCGCGAGGTAGTCCATTTTGACATCATATTTTTTCTTGGCGGTAAGAGTGGCATCGAGCAGCTCTTTATTGAGGTTATTCAGAATATTCTGCTGCGTGAGCTCACGAATATTATTCTCCTCCTCGGCGATTTTCTTGAGCAGCTCAAGCTTTACCTTCGGATCCTGCTCTGCTTCCGCCTCCTTTTTGTAGAGCTCGATTCGTTTCTTCGATTGCTCAATAAGAATGTCGGTTTTCTCGTTCTCGGTCTTTGTATAATCCAGCAAAGCGAGCGCGTCTTCGTTCTCAATGGCTTTCAAAGCCCTCTCCAAACGCTTATCGACGGCCTCTTGCTCAATGGCGGTCTTTTCCTCCTCGGCCTGTGCTTTCAGCTCTTTCTCGATACGATAGTATTCAAAGAGCTTTTGTTGCATTTCATCGAATCGCTTTTTGTCCGCCTCCATAGTGGCGCCGGATGCATTGTAAGCGAGCGTGCCGTATTTAGAAAACTCCTCTTCTTGCTGCTTATACATGGCCATGAGCGACTCCAGGTTGGCATATTCGTCTTTGAATGCCTGATCTATGCCGAGCTGATTAGAAACGGCAGAAAGACCAGCTGCAAGGTTGCTGTCCACCTTCTGCAGCATCTGTTCAGTCTGCTGCCCGACTGCAGCAATCACCTCCTTGTATTGGCGAAGAACTTCTTTCTTGGCGTTGTTGGCTTGCCCCTCAAGAAAGGCGCGCTCACTATCTGCAAGCCTGGCGAGCTGATTATTGTATTCCTGTTGGGTGAGCTCTCCGTTTTTCCTCTGCTGGGCGAGCTTCCGTTTTTCGTAAGCCTGATTGGCGTCAAACATCTTCTTCTCCCATTTCTGCGCATTCGCAAACCGATCTGCCTGGGATGCATCTGCCGCATCAAGAGCAAGCTCTTCGGCCTGTTTTTGTGCTTTGAGGGAATTATCCGCTATCTGCTTTTGTAAATCGGCCTGATCTTTCGCATTCTTTTGCTGACGCTTCTTCCGGTCTTCTGCTGCTTGCTGCTCTGCTTCGATATTCTTGATTAGAATATCTTTATCCTTTTGTATTTCCTCTGCTTGTGTTGCCTGCAAATCACGTAGAGATGCGACCAATTCATCGACCTTCTTCTTCTGCTCCTCGTACTTTTTGGAACCCTTACGAAGACTATTAAGAACATCGGTTTCTTTTGCTATGAGATTTTGTTTGCTTCGGATCAATTTCTCGTTCGCAACCTGCCGTTCCCGGCAAGATCCAAGTTCTATGTCACGAATCTCCTGCTCACGCTTCAGCTTGTATTTTGCTATCTCCTCCTCGGTAGCCCCTCGCTGCTTCATGGATACAATCTCCTGACGCATCGAGTTGTTGATATCGTTGATTTGCTGATTTCTTCTGGCTGCAATATCATCGAGTGTTGCAGCCGTCTTTCGCTCTTGCTCCTCGTATGCTTTTGACGCTTTTTCCGCTGCTCGCTGCGCTTTTGCGGATTTGCTGAATGCGCTTGTTAGTGCCACGATGGCGACAATTGCTGCCAAGATAGCAGATGCAATAAAGAACACAGGATTTGCCGCAAGTGCTTTGTTCCATAGCCATGTGGCCGCAGTAACGGATTTCGTGGCCAGACTATTCGCGTTCAACATAGCTGATTTTGCGGCGATAGCTTTGGCCTCTCGTTCGGTTTGCTTAATACCAATCTTCTGCAGAGCTTGTGCAGCTGTTTGGTATATCATGCTCTGCTTTTGTGCTGCCGTTTGTAGCTGTGTGGCAATAGATAGGGCAGTGGTGACAAGATTAAGTTTATTGATACTTTCCTGAAGCAAAGGTACACCGATATTCAAATCCTCGGTAATCTGCTTCATGGTGTTGAGGTTGGTAGATAAGAAGCCGAGTGACTGGCTTGCGATTGTAAGGCTTCTGGTATCATCTGCCAATCCGGCAACCTCTTTAGCAACATCTGCGGTTGCATCTTTCAGCTCGGCTAAACGAGATACGGCCCTTTTGTATTCTTCAGTACCCTCCTCCTGATTCAGTTTCATGACATTCAACTGATTAGCCAGGTCCTTCATTTCCTTTTTGAGTGCCTGTGATGCAAGTGCATAATTACCAACCTGACGATGGAAATTACCGAGCTCCACCTCGGCATCATTCAATTTCTTCGTCAGTTCAGAGATATTGATTGCTATTTGTATACCGGCATCATTATTCCTTTCTGCTTCGCCAAGCTTGTTATATTCCTGCGTCCACAGGGATAACTGTGCTTTCATCTGCTGCAAAGAGCCTGCCTGCTCGTGCTCCAATTTCACATTCTGCTGAATGGTTTTCTGGTATTCTCTGGCACGAGAAGATAGTGCTTTAATCTTCTGCTCGGTCTCTGCATACACCTGAGTATTTTGCTTTCCCTGTGCCTCCAGCTCCTGCTGTGAGCCCCTAAGTTCATCAATGCGGTTTTTGAGTGTAGAATATGCTTTCAGCGCTTCTACGGCATTGATTTCGACATCTAATAGTACTTTTTCGTCCATATTTTATCAAAAAATCAGTTTATTACTCTTGCATATATGAAATATTATACGTAATTTTGCACCATCATTCAAATTATTGATTATGAAGAACAAGTTGAAAAAAGTAATCTGGGCAGTAATTGTATTGACATTTATCATATCAGTTGCATTTGTTATTGCTGCTACTACGTGGCTCTGATTCCGTTTTTCGTATCTCTCATTCCATTCCTTTTTCTCAAGGTTGATAAGAAGAAAACTATCAATCGTTGTGATGGTTGGTTTTCTGGATGTATTTAGAACTTCTTTGTTAAGAACGAGAAAACCAATTCTCCGGTCGGCTGATCGCTGAATAGTTCCGTATCGCCATTTTCTATTTGTATAGGCACCCATTCGTGGGTGTCTTTTTTGTATAGGCGTATGTCCGGCGAGAGTGGCATATATGTAAGCGCATCAAGAATACTCTTATCTACTTGGCCAGAGCTGACTTCTACCACCTCTTTGCCTTCTTTGCGATAGCTGCGCATTCCGTCTTCTTCATACGGCTGATAATACTCATTCTCGGTCAGTGTGGTTGTGAGCTTCTGCCGGCATGCGAACATGAAATAATCCCAGCCGCCATACTTGTTCAACCACCGGAGATAGAATGGATGCTCCGGGACGGTTCTGGCTATAATGTCGCGTGTTTCGCTTTCCTCGCCCATAACGATTGACAATGGACCATTCGCGCCATCTGCAATCTCAATGGAGAAAACTCCGGTCGAATCATTGAAATACTCAACATCCTGGTCATTGAAAAGATACTGGCCTTTGAGCTTGCATTCAACATCCCGAATCTTATAATCGAACGGAATGGTGAGCTCATACCCGGGGTATTTCACAAATGAGCTCATGTCGCTCAATATAATGCCACGGTGCTGCAGGTATCGTTTGAAATGATACGTGGTGCCATTGATAACGGCTTTGATGTTGTGCGCCTGATATCGCACCAAGACGCCAGAACCACGTTCTGCGCCATCGTAAAGGAGTGTTGAAAGGATTTTGTCCAGGCGCAGCTCACTATGGCCGTTAAACGCCTCTGCGGAGAGTGTTGGCAACGTCTTTGCCCCGAACGAATCATAAATGCTTGCCGTGATAGTGCTGGTGCCGGTCATGACAATAGGCAAGCGGACCGACGTACCATTAGAGAGAGTTTGTTTCATTGCAGATCATCCGCCATTATGCGCTGGCTCATGCGCTGGTTGATATAGATAACTGTGGATTGTGATAGAGAGAAATGCTCGCAGGTTTGAGATAGGCGGCAGCCGTTTTTGACATGCCATTCATTCACCTCGGCATAGTAAAGCATTTTGTACGAAACAAGCCCTGCAGCGGCCATGCGCTGAAAGGCTTTGAGGTTTTTCAGTATGTATTCTCCTGCTAACATGCTACAGATTGGTTGGGTCGGTTCGTAATAATTGTCGTGAGATATTCTGGGCGTAAAACTTTGTAACGAGTGATTGAAGCTGCTCGCTCATTTCTCGGATCGGTGTTGCGAATATGTCGGTCTGCTGCCCCCCGATAGAAAGCTTGTATCGATACGTACCTTCTCTGCTGATTTTCCGAGCGACACAGAAAGCCCAACTCCTTGCCTGGGATTCGGACTTGAATTGAATATTCTTCGCCTTCGCCCACGCTAGTATTGCGTCCGGATTCGGCATTTTCCCCGGTTTGCGGCCTTCATCATACGTTCCGGCATACTTCCATCCGTAAAGAGTAAAACCCGTCTCAGTCGGGATTATTCGCAGCGTGCTCGATGTTTGCCCGGTGGTGTACTCCGGCTTTCCATCATACACAGGTATGGTCTTGTGGCGCTGAATGATCTTCGCCAGCATTTCATCACCCAGGTGTGTAATATCACCAATGAGTGGAGTGGTGTCAAGAATGGTAGCCATGTTTGTTCGATTTACGTTCCATTAGTGCCATATAGCGCTGCTCAAATCGGGCGTTAGCTGCAGATACTTTCCAAATAGTGAAAACCTCCGTGTACGGAAGCTTTAGTACCTGCTCAAAGGTCCAACCGCGTTGCTCTGCAATCTGAACCACGTTGCCCATATCCCCGAGCTCATCCGCCAATATTTGAAAGCCTGCAGCCGATTGGTCTTGTGTCGGTGGAACGGAACATTCCTTCTGCTCTCTCTCCAGCCAATCATTGAACGCCCGGATGATGCGCTCTACATACGGCTGCAGCTCTGCGGCTTCTTTTGGACCGACCTCCAAATCGTGAAGGAGCTTTATCGTTTCACGAATCTTATCGAAGTCGGTACTCTGTCCGTCGGAAAAGATGCGTGCGAGCTGGATCCGTTCTCCATAAAGCATATCGCCGCTTTCAATATCTCTCTCCTTGAAGTTTAACATCCTGTAGCCTCCTCTGCTTCGAAGACAATGGTCTGCGTAATTTCTGCCACATCAAAGCCCTTCGGATAGTTGTTGAACGTGAACGATGCAACATTCTTCTCCCGATGGAGTGCGCTAATGAGGCTATTCATAGCCGGGTCGATTCGCTCCTCTCGTATTTTGGCCCGTTCTTCTGCATTTGGCGCCATATCTTCCGAGAACACGATGAACGTTACCTCGTACTTAATAGCGGTCTTTTTGGCGAAGTTAAACGATACGCGGCCCGTGGTGAATTCCTCAACGTAGATAGCCCCGACGTAGGGCTCGAGGTCGTCCAGATTGATGTTTACCATTTCGGCCTCGTCCACGGATACGTGCCAATCCGGGAGGCGCTCTTGAATAAAGTTTTTCAGTTCGATAAGTTTCATGTTGATGATACGGCCATCATGCCGCGTGTTTTGGGTTTAACTTCAAATACCATGAGCATCAGCAGCGCGTCCAGAATATCCGGCGAATGGCCGAGTATTGCTTTCATGCGGTCTTTGCTAACAAGTTTCTTTTTTGAGGTATCATTATCGATGTCGTCGGCCATTAGGGTCTCCAGCTCCAGGGAGAGCCGCTCTTGGACGGTCTTATCGCATATAACGTGCAATCTCCTTGCGCATATGAGCTCTGCAAGCTTGAAGCCGCATTCGCTCTTGAGATTATTGTAGTTGCCGGAGAAAGACCTGGCTTCTCCATGGAATTCAAAACCTCCGTTGAGGTAGCTTGTAACGAATGCGCCTACGCCGTCGCTATCTACAACCACATTGCTCAGGCGGACGCTGTTCTTGGTAGCAGCCTGGCGGATGTCCTGCTCGACCTCGATAGGCTCCATTTTCGGCCGTATGGTGAGCCGTATGGTATCACCCCTGCGGTCCGCCCGCACATAACAGTCTCGGCCTTTCAAAGCCACGTCGGCCGACATTGTGCGTTCACCACTATCGGAGCAGAAATCATTCGTAAAGAGGTCCGCTATTGCGTCGAATGGTATGAGTGCGTTCGGGTTGTCGTCATACTCCCAATTACCAAACAAAAGACGCTCCTTTGTGATTCGGTCGGTAATACTCTCGAGGTTGTGGATGTATTCCTCTCCGATGTAGTTATTATCTTGCACAAGCGACTGAATGAAGGTGTAAGGGTATGAGAGCGCCCCCTCCTTCCATGGCTTGTAAAACGTGGTGTATAGGAATTTCTTTTTCGGGTTGCAGGTGTTGAGGATCTGTGCCGTGAGGCGGTACTTGTGATTGTGGTTTAGTCCTACTCGCGATTTGAGAACTTCCAAGGCGAGCTGATGGACCTCACCGCCTTCTTCAATC
>JAGHUE010000090.1 GCA_018064985.1 Candidatus Colicola faecequi
ATATAATATATTCTCCCGTTCGCTTTCTTCCGCTCATAGGAGTTATGTCCGGCACTCACTACTGGAGTGCCGGCATTAGTCGCCTCCTTCATCTCTGGGACTTTCACCTGCGGTCAAAGCCCTGGAGCGAGCGCAAAAAAAGAGACCAGCTTTTCAGCTGATCTCTTCGCGCTACCTCTAGGACTTGAACCTAGGACCCCCTGATTAACAGTCAGATGCTCTAACCGACTGAGCTAAGGAAGCATTCTTTCTTCTCGAAAGCGGCTGCAAAGGTACTGCTTTTTTTTGATATTGCCAAATAATTTCTGAAAAAAATGTCAAAAAACTGACTTTTTCCCCTATTTCTGTTCAATTCAACCCCTTTCTTGCGGTCACTTCAAGAAAAAATACTAACTTTGCATATACTTTTCAATTCCATTTTTCCTACGATGAAAAAGATACTCGGTCTCGGCAATGCCCTTACGGACATCCTCCTTCAGGTCAACAACGAGGATATTCAGCATCTCGGCCTCTCCAAAGGCAGCATGAATCACATCACTTTCGAGCAATGCGTCAGCATTCAGCAGCAGTTTTCTTCCACCCGCAAATCGATGATCGCAGGCGGTAGTGCTGCCAATACTATCAACGCCATTGCCGCTATGGGCGGTGATGCCACTTTCATCGGAAAAATAGGTCCGGATGAGATTGGCGAATTCTTCAAAGCCGACACGCTGCGCAACGGCACTCATCCGTATTTCCTCCGAAGCGAACTCCTTTCCGGATGTTGCCTCGTGCTCATTACTCCCGATGGCGAGCGCACTTTCTGCACTTATCTGGGCGCTTCGGCAGATGTCCGTCCCGACGACCTCAGCCTCGGCATGTTTCAGGGCTTCGATATCTTCCATATAGAGGGTTATCTTGTGCAGGATCACCAACTTATCGAGCACGCTTGCAAGCTCGCCAAGCAGGCCGGATGCAAAGTGTCGATGGACCTTGCAGCCTTCAATGTCATCAACGAAAACAAGGAATTCATCACCCGTCTCGTACGCGAGTACGTGGACATTGTTTTCGCCAACGAAGACGAGTCGCTCGCTTATTCCAATCTCGATCCGGAAGCTGCGCTCGACGTCTTTGCCCGCGAATGCGAAATAGCTGTTGTAAAGATAGGCAAACGTGGCTCCATGATCAAAGTGGGCGATCAGAAATTCCTCGTTCCGGCTATCTGTACCAACTGCGTTGATTCTACGGGTGCGGGCGACTACTACGCTGCCGGTTTTCTCTACGGCCTCGCTACCGGACGCTCGTATCAGAAGTGCGGCCAGATTGCCACTACTACCGCCGGCCGTGTATGCGAGGTGGTAGGTGCCAAGCTCTCCGAAGAAGCGTGGACCGAGATCCGCGGCCTTATTGCCCTCATTGCCGAGCAGGAGCGCTGCTGATTTTCCAACCTCCTCCCGCATGCTTCCTTCCGCTTCCACAATCCTCTCATCCGTTGCCGAGCTTTTCCGCCGGCATGTACCCGTAGTGCTGCTCATTCTCTGGGTGGCACTTTCTCTTTTTATCCGCGTGCCTTGGGCGCCTGCGCATACCGAGGATGCAGAACCCGCTTTCCATAAGGTGCTTCTCCTTTCCTCTCCTGCGGAAAAGCCCCGTACGCTCGCTTTCGAGGCTGTCATGCTCGATACGGTTGCCCGCCTTCGCCCCGAGCAGTTGCTGCTCTATCTCGCCAAAGATTCCCTCTCTTTTACCTATCGTCCGGGCGATGTCCTGCTCGTCCGTTCCGCTCTTTCCGATGGACGGGGTTATGTACCGTCCGGCGCTTCCGTATGCCTGGAAAACCGCTCGCTTGATCAGACCGGTTGGCTGCAGGGACGTCTTCGTCGGTCGGCTCTCGCTTTCCGTCAGCGTCTGGAAAATGCCCTTGAAGCGCAACCCATGCGTCAGGAGAGTGTAGCGCTCATAGAGTCGCTTCTCCTGGGCGACCGCCGTCTGCTCAGCCGCGATCAGCGCTATGCGTTTGCCGATTCGGGTGCTATGCATGTGCTGGCCGTCAGCGGTTTGCACGTGGGCATCATCCAGAGCCTGCTCATGGGCCTTTTTACCCTGGGCGGATTCCTGGTTATTCCTTGGAACAAGAAACGTCTGCGTCGGCTCCTGACGCTTTGCGTCACTTCTCTCGTCTGGGGTTACGCTTTTCTCACGGGCCTCTCGCTTTCCGTACTCCGGAGTGCCCTGATGTTCACGGTTCTCCCGGGCGGCAATATGCATAAAGACACACCCGTCAAATACAACCGACTGGCAGTCGCGGCCCTTATCATCCTGCTCATCGACCCGTCCGCGTATCGTTCGCCCTCTTTCCTTCTCAGCTTCGGCGCCGTCCTCGCCCTCATGTATTACACCCCTCGCTGGAGCCGCTGGTATCGTCATTTCCATCCCGGAAACGGCTTGCAGAAAGGTCTTATCAGTCTGTATGAAAAGTTGCGTAATCTCACATCCGCTTCGCTGGCGGCTCAGATCGGTACGCTTCCTTTCACCCTCCTTTTCTTCGGTCAGACGGCCAACTATTTCTTCCTTACCAATATCCTGGTCATTCCGCTGGCCACTTTCCTCCTGGCGCCTTTCGGTCTGCTTTGTCTTTTCCTTTCGGCCGTTGCCCCTTCTTCTTCCCTTACACGTCTCGTCGTTCCGCTGGCCGATTGGTCCGCATGGCTGATGAACACGTCCGTCCGCTTTGTGCAGCATCTCCCGGGTGCAGTGGGCGCTTATACCTTTACGCCCCTCATGGCCGCCCTTCTCGCCTCTTTCATCATCTTCCTCACGGCATACCTCCGTCTCCGCAAGGTGCCCGCCTTGCTCTGCCTGATGCTTGCCGTCTTGAGCGCCCTCTCGCTCGTTATCCTCTACGCCTATTCTTTATAAAAAGGATATTTTTTTATGCAGTTATGCAGAAGTGCAGAACTGAAAGATTACGTTTTCTTCTTTGCACAACTCAAAAAAAAGCGGCCCTCGCGGGGTCGCTTTTCTTGTTATTTCTTTTTCGGGAAAACCTCCTGGAAACTCAGAATCTTGCAGTTGCCTTCCGATTCGCTTTCAGAGATGCAGTAGAATCCCACCTTGGCGCCTATCCATTTGCCGGGCTCCACGTGGAAGATTCCCGGTGCTTCCGTGAAATGGATGCCGTCGGTAGAGTAGGAGAACCGGGCAGTCACGCGCTTGTCGTCGTTGCCCGCATCCGGAAGGGCGTCTGCCGAATGAATAGAAATGCGGAGGAAAATCTGCTTTTGCTTGAGGGGTACCATATCCCGGCCGTCCATATCGATCCAGCCGGTCAGCGGTTCCACTTTCTCTTTCGCGCTTTTCTCTCCGTTCTCACATGTGAGTGAACTGATGGAGATGCTGCCGTCGTCTTCTTTTTTCAGCTCCAGTGCCGCATAGGCTTTGCCCATTACGATGAAGCCCAGTCGGTCGCCTGTCTGTCCCGGTCGGAAGATCACCTGCGTGGTGTACTGCACGTCCGGTCCCGTGATTTTCTTCAGCACCATATGCTGCTCATCCCAGAGGCTGTTGCCCGATTTCTGCTTGCTGTAAAGCATGCCTTTCTTGAGACCCTCTACGGTAGCTTCATCGCGCCATGCCTGCCATTGCCATTCGTTCACATTCTCGAGCGCACTGCCGAAATAGCCTATTCTTACCTTCTTGTTTTTCTTGATGAGCGCTTTCTGCTTTTTGCTCACGCTCGGCATCTTGTGTTCTGTTACCGGGCGGCCCAGCAGTTCTTCCGTTTCCATTTCTTCGCCAATCACGGGCCATTCGCCCTTCGGCCAAACCATCGGCTGGAGATGGAGTATACGGCCGAGCGGACCTACATCCTGGAAATGGATGAACCAGTCTTCGCCCGACGGAGTGGTCACCCATCCGCCCTGGTGAGGGCCGTTCACCTTCGTGGCACCCTGTACCATCACGATACGCTCTTCCCACATCTTCGGGTCGTAATCATCCCCGAAAACGTCCAGCGAACGGTTGCGGATAACAGCTTGCCAACCGGTAGGCACACCTCCGGCCGGGAAGAAAATATAGTACCAACCGTCTTTCTTGTACATCTTCGGTCCCTCGCAGGTGGGCTGCGTCTCGTGGCCGTCGAAGATGATTTTCGAAGGGGTGATGATCTTTGTGAGCTGCTCATCGGTTTCCGTAAGCAGCAATACCGATTTCATGCCGGCTCTGCTTCGCGCGAGCGCGTGCACTATATAGGTGCGCCCGTCTTCGTCCCAGAACGGACATGCGTCGATGTAGCCCTTGGCCTCCACTATCAGCTTCGGCTCTGACCATTCATCCCACGGGTCGGCCGTATGCACCTCATAGATGCCTGCATCCGGATCGCCCCAGGTGATATAGAAAATGCCCTTGTGCTCGCGGATACTCGGCGCCCACACCTGGTTGCCGTGCTCCACCGTCCGTCCTGTGCCGCCTGGAATGGGGCCCTTGATGGCATGATTCACCACTTCCCAGTTGACCAGGTCATACGAGTGCAGAATAGGCAGTCCGGGCCAGCAATGAAACGACGATGCCGTCATCCAGTAGTCCTCTCCCGAGCGGATCACATCCGGGTCGGAATAGTCTTCATACACGATGGGATTAGTGTACTTTTGCGCCATCGTAAGGGTGGCTGCAACAGATATAATCAGGAGAAAAAGATGTTTTTTTACCATTCTTTGCCTTCTATTACTTTGTTTCTTACGTATTCCATCGCCTCAAGCTGCTGCTGCTTCACGGTCGGTCCGTCGGTAGCTTCTTCGTTGAAGAAAGGCTTCAGGTCGATAGGCTCGCCCACTTTCATCTTGATTTTCGTGAACGGACGGAAAAGCCAACCGCCCTTCGGCATCAGGTTGTTGCAACCGGAAAGCGAGATCGGCACTACCGGCAGATTCATATCGAACGCTATCTGGAAAGCGCCGCGCTTGAACGCCTGCACTTCGCCCGTCTTGCTGCGCGTTCCCTCCGGGAAGATCACCAGCGAAACGCCGTTCACCAGAATCTTCTTCGCTCTCTCGAGGCTCTCCACTGCGGCTTTCGGGTGACTTCTGTCGATGAAAATATGGCCGGCGGCAGCGCAACCCGTTCCCACGAACGGCACTTTCCGCAGTTCCTTTTTCATGATCCATTTGAACACTACCGGCAGCCTTCCGTAGATCACCCACACGTCGAAAAGCGACTGATGGTTGCTCACAAACACGTACGACTGGCCCGGCCGGATATTCTCCAGGCCCTCAAACTCGCGCTTCGTAAACGTGAGCCAATAGAACATGCGGCTCCAGAGCTGCTGCTCTTTATGAACGAACTCGCTGTTTTTCCAGGGAATAGTGCAAACGGTGAAAATAGCGGTAAAAACCGTCAGACTGAGAAGGATGGGAAGGGCGAAGAAAAATTCGTAGATGAATACGAACGGAATAAGAATTTTTTTCATCACACTGTTTTTTATGCAAGAATGCAATTTTGCAATTTTTTTATAGTACTACCGCGCCGAGTTTGTTGAGCGTCTGCATCAGCTCTGCGTTGTCCATGAGCATGCCCTTATACCAGTCGCTGTCGGCAGCCGCGTCGAAGCCCGAAATCATCAGGGCCGACTCCGTAGCCGAGTATTCGGCGATGGTCTGAAGGTCGAAGTCTTTTATCATGAACTTCGAGAAATTGAAGAGCGCCACTTCGTAGAGCAGTTTGTTCAGTTTCTCCGGATTCTTTTCGATAACGATGAACACGGCAATCTGCTTCTCGGTAAGGTCCACCGAGTCGGCTTCTGCCGCCAGCGAGTCGGCCAGTTGCTGACGGGCAGCCTCCAGCGTAGAAGCCGCATCCGTGCCCGTCTGGCTCTCCATGCCGCGGTTCATCATGCCGAGCATGTCTTTGGCCATCGAAGCCAGTTCGCCGTCAGGATAGCGCTGCACCATCGTCTGGAGCTTGTCGCCGAAGGCCTCCTGACCGTCGGTCTTGGCTGTTGCAACGGCATCCAGGAAGAGGAATCGGGGCATCAGCGTGTTGAGCGGATACTCCCTGTCTACGGCTGCCACCATGCGCTGAACGCCCTGATAATCAGCCGTTTTGTATGCGTTGTAAGTGGCCTCGAAGAGCGAATCGGCCTGTTGCTGCTGTTGCTGCAGTTTCTGGAAATACAGCGGGTCGCTCACCACGGTCGCATAGCTCGAGTTGGGATATTTCTGCAGGATGATGCCTCTGTAGCGGGCCATGCCCAGTTGGTCGGAGTCTTTCATCGCGCGCAGATATTGCGTGTAGTAGAGGTCGAGAAGATGCGAGTCGTCGGGGTATCTGCGGCAGAGCTCGTCGAACGTCTCCTGCGTCAGTGCCTCGTCTTCCAGCTCGTTCCGGTAGATGCCCACCAGCGCGGCCAGACTGCCGGCAATCAGCGTGTCCGACTGGGCCAGCTCTTCGTCGGTCTTCGGAATCTGCTGCAGGTAATACATCGGGTCGTGCACGTCGGTCACTACCGGCTGCTCTTCCTCTTTCGCTGTTGGCAGCGAGTCGCCATCCATCGGCTCTACGTCGCTGTCTTGTTCTTCCTCCTCTTTTTCGTCGGAGAAGATCGGGCTGCCCTGAATCATGCGTCGCCAGTTGTCGGCCAGTTTGCGGTTGCCCCAGCGTGTGCGGAACTGCTGTTTGCCCGAGCGGAGCAGATTGGGGTTGTAGAAATACCACTCGGTCGAGCCCGAGTTGCCGCCCAGCATGCCGGTGGTGTTCACGCTCGTCGGGCCGTCCATCTCATCGTTGGCGGCTCTGCGGGCGGCTTCTGCGGCTCGGATGGAGTCTTGCCGCTCCTGCTCAATCAGGTCGGCCACTATCTTTTCGCAAACGCGCTGCTGCTCTTCGGGCGACAGCTTGGCCAGCCGCTGGAGCGAGTCCTGCAGCTCTACCGTCGTCTGATGGAGCACCAGTCCGTCCAGCACTTCCGAGCGCTTCGAGAGGCGCTTGTAATCATCCGTTCCGGCGGAGATGATGGTCAGTGCGTCGGCATAGCAAGGCTGTGCCTTGGCATATTCGCGACGCTGGAAATAGATGTCGCCCGCCTTGATGAGCGCAGCCGCTTTGTCGGTGCCCATGCGGGTGCTCTCCTCGGCCGCTTTGGCATATTGCTCCAGCGCCCCGAGCGTGTCGCCCTTGCGGAGAAGGATATCGCCTTTGGCGCCATAGAGCCGGTCGAGATATTCTTTGTATTTGTCCAGACGGATCATCCGGTCCAGATCTTTGAGTGCCTGCTTCTGGTCGCTCATCAGTTGCGACAGGCGTACTCTCGCATTGAAATCCATGTCCCATGCGGGAGTGAGTTTGATGCAGCGCCTGTAAGCCTCGGCCGCGGCGCCGTTGTTGCCCTGCAGCTCATAGAGCTGCCCGAGCGCATATTCGAAGCGCGGACGGTTTTGCTTGCGCTTCTCGTCTTCCTTGGCGATCTTCACGTGCGGAATGGCTTCGCGCCAGCGTTCCTGCTTCATCATCAGGTCGGCCGCTGCAGCCGAATAGAGCGAGGCATGCTTGCGGCTCAGGTCGTCAATCTGCACTTTCTGCAGCAGGTCTTCCGCTTCGTATATCCACCCCATTTCCGCATAGGCCCTTACCGACCACAGTTGGCATTGCGCCACCAGGTCTTTGTCGTAGGAGTAATGCCGCTGGATGTAGTTGAAGGTGCCTATCGAGCCGAGGAAATCGCCTTTGTGGAACTCCGCCTGCCCCAGCCTCAGCCAGGCCAGATGCATCGACGGATTGAACTCCTCATGCTTCAGCCATGCGCGGTATTTCTCGTCGGTTGCCGATTTCTTGCTGTTCACTTTCGGGCGCTTCTTTATCGAGTGGAGCTTGATGCACTTGCGGCATTTCTCTATCGTCAGATCCATCTTGCTCTTCGACGATTCGGCCGCCTTGTGGTCGCTCACGGGGTAGAGGGGAATCACCTGCTGGTAGTTCTCCTCATGGGCGGAAGCAATCATCTTCAGTCCCTCTTCATAGGCGTTGTTGCCGTTGTAGAGGATGTTGTATTTCACTTTCGTGGAATGGAACGAACGCGAGAGCGCCGTGTTCTTCTGTGTGGAACACGACTGAATCAGCACCATGGTGCCGACAAGAATGAGTATGTGTAATCCGGTCTTCAAAATAGCTGATGTAAGGGCATACTGTCCCAAAAAGTGTAGCGGGACAGCGCCCCCGCTTGAGGGGCGCTATCCTGCGGATCAAACGAACTTATATTCGGTCTGCTCGAAGAAGATCTCGCCCGGGCGGAGCACAGCGTTGGGGAAGTTGCTGTGGTTGGGCGCGTCGGGGAAATTCTGCGTCTCGAGGCAAACGGCGTGCTGGATGTCGTACATGCGGCCCGATTTGCCGATGTGCTGCTCTACCCAGTTGCCGGTGTACACCTGCAGGCCCGGCTGCGTGGTCCACACTTCCATCGTGCGGCCTGCGGCCGAAACCACTGCGGCTTTCTGCAGCTCGTGGTCGGGATTCTCGCGGAGTACCCAGTTGTTGTCGAGGCCGCGGCCCTGCTCGAAGAACGGCAGGTCGATGCGGTCGCCGATGCGGACGGGTTCGCGGAAATCCATCGGGGTGCCGTCTACCTTGGCGATCTCGCCCGTAGGGCAGTTGGTCGGGTCAAACGGCGTGTACTCGTCGGCCAGCACCTGCAGTACGTGGTTGTGAACCGTACCGCTGCCTTCGCCCTCGAGGTTGAAGTAGGC
>JAGHUE010000088.1 GCA_018064985.1 Candidatus Colicola faecequi
AAACAGGTTTGCAAAACCACAAAAGATTAGCGGGCAACCTTCACTTCGTTCCACATCTCGAGGAGAATCTCCTGCGATTCGCCGGCGTCGTGCATGAGTGCGCAACGATCGATGATAGCCTTGTCGGCATAGAAAACAGGATTGAGGTGGAGTGCATGAGGATCAAGCATTTCGCCGTCTACTTCGATCGGCTCTTCGCCGAAGAAATACGAAGCGTCAACGGTCTCTTCCCACTCCTCCGGATCGTTCATCTCAGCGAGGATGTCAGCAGCTGCATTCGGGCCGCCGATTACGGAAACATAGCCGATCTCGTCCATGTTGAGGAGTGCATTGTCGGCGCGGCACATGAAGTCGATGAAATAGGTAGCAGCCTTCACGTTCTTTGCGTAAGCGGGGATTACCCAGCCGTCAAACCAAACGTTGGAGCCTTCCTGAGGAACGATGTAAGCGAGCTCTACATCCACCTCGGCAGCCTCTTCGATAGCGAACTGCGCGTCGCCCGACCAGGAGAGGTTGAGCCATGCTTTGCCCTTGGTCATCTCTTCCTTGCCGAAGTCAACCTCCCAGCCGGAGATCTGTGACTTGGCGCCGAGAAGCACTTCCTTGACGGCAGCAACACGCTCGGGGGTGATGTCGCGAACAAGCTCATCGCGAGTAACTTCGCCGGCAGCGATCTGGTCGCGGAAAGCGTAGAGTACGATTACGGAATATACATCGCGGAAAGCGTCCTTCATGAGGATACGGTTCTCGAACTTCGGGTCGAGAATAGCCGCCCAGCTATTGAGGTCGGCAGCGTCTACGTACTGCGGGTTGTAGATGAAGCCGGTGGTGCCCCACATGTAGCCCACGGTGTAATCAGCCACGTTCACGTCGGCCGAAGGAGCCATCTGCTGGAACTTGTCAACCACGTAGGGAGCTACGTTGTCGAAATACCAGATGCTGTCAGCAACGAGTTCTTTCTGAATGGGGAGAAGAAGGTTCTTCTTGAGCATACGCTCGATGATGTACTCGGAGGGGCAGAAAAGGTCGTAATCTTCCTTGCCTACTTCGATCTTGGTGAGAGCGGTCTCGTTGATGTCGAAGGTTTCGTAGATGATTTCTACTTTCTCGCCGGTCTGCTCATAATACCAGTTTTCGAATTCGGCCTTTACGTCTTCGTTGATGTAGTCGGCCCAGTTGAGAACTTTGAGCTGGTGAGCGCGGTCATTTCCGCCGCAGGAAGTGAAAGCAAGTGCTATTGCCAACACTGCCAGAATCAGGGAAGTTTTTTTCATTTTTTTTACAAAAAATTAAAGGGGAATACTCAGATTCCCAAAAAGAAAAATTGGGTTAATAAAAAAGTTGATTATAGTGTCTGTTGTTACAGATTTCTTAATTTTCAAATTTGCTGATTTACAAATTTACTCATTGCCCCTCAGGCCTTCTTCTGCGCTTTCTTGTCGGCCCGGATATTTACGAATACCAGCACCGTGAGGATAAGGATGAGGATGAGCGAAAAGAGCGGACGGAGCTCGGGGGTAAGACCGCCCTTGCGCGCGTCGGCATAGATGAAGGTGGAGAGCGTCTCGAGGCCGCCGCTGCCCTTGGTGAAGAACGTTACGCCGAAGTCGTCAACCGAGAGCGTGAGGGCCAATACGAAGCCGGAAAGCATGCCCGGCCAGAGCTCCGGCACCAGCACTTTGCGCAGGGCCTGGAAAGGCGTTGCGCCGAGGTCGAGCGCCGCCTCGTAGGTATTGGGGTTCATGCCGCTCAGGCGAGGCAATACCGACAGCACCACATACGGCGTACAGAACACGATATGGGCGATGCAGACTGTCCAGAAACCCTGGCTCACGTGGAGCGCCACGAAGAGCAGGAAGAGCGAGATACCCGTGATGATATCCGGGTTGATCATCGGCACCGAGTTGAGGAACGTCACCACCTTGCGCTGCTTGGCGCGCATGTTGAAGATACCGATGGCGGCCAGCGTGCCGAGCACCGTAGCCGAGAGGGCCGCGATGAGGGCAATCAGTACGGTGTTGATGATGGCGCTATTGAGGGCCTCGCCGCCCTTACCGAGGAAGAGGTTGCCGTAGAGCTGGAAGGAAAAACCGGTCCAGTTGCCCAGCACCTTGCTCTCCGTGAAGGAGTATACGAGGATGAGGAGGATAGGCATATAGAGCACCAGCAAGAGGAGCCAGAGATACGTCTGCGAGAAGAGGCGACGACGGCGGTCGGCAATCTTCCGGTGGAGCGTCTCGCGCTGCACGGACGTCATCGATTTCTCGGCCTGCTTGCGGCGGAGAAGCATCACCGCGTAGAGCACCACGAGCAATATCACCAGGGCCGCTGCACCCATTCCTATATATTCCCACATGCGCGAGGGCGCCACGGTCTGCTCGCGGAGATAGGTGAGGAAAGCGGTGCGGGCATTGCCGGCGCGGGCACGCTTCTGGGCGTTCTTGATGTCGCGGTTGTTCTGCCAAACGACGAAATGCTTGCCCTCGGCCTCGAAGGCGAAGATGCTGTCAAACTCGGCGCGCCACTCGGCTTGCGCCTCGGCAGCCACCACGAAATCGGCGCCTTGGGCGAGCGTATCGCCCAGCAGCTGATACGTGCCGTCCTGATAGGTCACGTTGATCTTCTCCGTCTGATACGGCTGGGGGAACGTGTCGAGAATCTGGAGCGGTTGCTCGGCCATCACGCGCAGCTCATACTGCACATTGCTCTGGGCCGCAGCCATCATGCCTGCTGCAAGCAGCAGGAGCGTAAAGAGGCGTCTCATATCAGACCTCCTTTCTGGCTGTCGTCTTCGGTGCTGCCGAAGAACGACGTGATGCCGATGATCACGAGCAGGATGAGCGAGAGCACAGCGCCGTAGTTCAGCAGGTCGCTCGTGGTGATATAATCCTGAATGAGCGAACCGAAGAGCTTGATGTTGTTGTGGGTGAGGAGTTCGGCGATGGCGAAGGTCGACACCGTAGGCATGAACACCATCACGATGCCCGAATAGACACCCGGCATCGAGAGCGGGAGGATCACCTTCGTGAACACCTTCGCGCGGTTGGCGCCCAGGTCACCGGCCGCCTCCACCAGCGAGCGGTCCATCTTCTGCAGCGTGTTGTAGATAGGATAGATCATGAACGGCAGATAATCGTAGCAGAGGCCGAAGAGCAGCGCCCCCTCGCCCAGCTTGAAGCCGATCATGTTGAAGAGCTCCACCGTAGCCACCGTGCGGAGCAGGAAATTGATCCACATAGGCAGGATGAAGAGCATGGCCATCACCTTCGGCGTGCGGTAGTCCTCGTTGGCCATGATATAGGCGGCGGGGTAACCGAGCAAGAGGCAGATCACCGTGTTCAATACGGCTATGAAGACCGAGTAAACGAAGGTGCTGATGGCCTCCGAGTGCGTAAAGAACTTCAAGAAGTTCTGCACCGTGAAGCGGCCGTCGGCCGTGGTGAACGCATAGAAAGCGATCAGCACGAGCGGAAGCACCACGAAGAGCACCAGAAAGAGTATGTAGGGCCACGCCCACGTATGGCGCGACGATGCGATATCAGATAGTTTTTTCACTTCTTCTAAATTTTCAAATTTACTGATTTACAAATTTTCAAATTTATCAAAGTTTGCTGACACGTATATCTTTCGGAAGAATCACCACACCTACGCGGTCGCCGTCGTCCCATACGTCCTGGGTGTTGACGTGGATATCGTAGCCCTCATCCGTACGGATGGTCAGGTGGTAATGGTCGCCCTTGTAGAGGATGAAATGCACCTCGCCGGTGAGCGTTCCCTCTTCCTCGTAGTCCTGCAGGTCCACATCGGCAAACTCCACTTCCACGCGCACCTTGTCGCCAGGCTCGAACTGAGCGGCCACCTCGGGATCGAGGTCCCAATCGGCTTCCAGGAAGTTCACCTTGTTGTTCTTCACGATCTCGCCCTCAAACGTGTTGAAGAGGCGCTCCTTCTTCATGATTTGGATATCTTCGGGCTTCACGAGCATACCGATCTTGCGGCCGGGGAGGAACTCATGATAGTCCTGAATAAGGAATTCGAAATGGTCGGGAGTGAGCACACGCATCTCGTAGTGCACACCCTTGAAGATGCAGCTCTGCACCTCACCCTGGAGCTGACCCTTCTCCGGGTTGTCAAGGATATATATATCTTCCGGACGGATCACCACATCCACCGGCATCATCTCGCCGAAGCCTTCGTCCACGCAGTCGAACTCATGACCGCAGAAACGCACTTTGCGGTCGCATATCATCGTGCCGCTGAGGATGTTGGATTCGCCGATGAAATCGGCCACAAAACAGTTGATCGGCTCGTTGTAAATGTCGGTAGGCGTGCCGATCTGCTGGATCTCGCCTTCTGACATCACTACCACGCGGTCCGACAGCGTCAGCGCCTCTTCCTGGTCGTGCGTCACGTAGATGAAGGTGATGCCCAGCTTGTCGTGGAGCTCTTTGAGCTCTATCTGCATGTCGTGGCGCATCTTCAGGTCGAGCGCCGACAGCGGCTCGTCCAGAAGCAACACCTCGGGCTCGTTGACGATAGCGCGCGCGATAGCCACACGCTGCTGCTGACCGCCCGACAGCGTGTCCACCTTGCGGTCTTCATAACCCGTCAGGTTGGCCATCTTCAGGGCGGCCTTCACCTTCTTGGCGATGGTCGTCTTCTCCACCTTCTTCATCTTCAATCCGAAGGCTACGTTTTCGAATACATTCAAATGGGGAAATAAAGCGTACTTCTGGAACACCGTGTTCACCGGACGCTTGTAAGGCGGCGTCTGCGTGACGTCTTCGCCTTTCAGGAGGATATCTCCCGAACTGGCCACCTGAAAACCGGCGATGCAGCGCAAGAGCGTCGTCTTGCCGCATCCCGAGGGGCCCAATATGGTAACAAACTCGCCTTTCTTTACCGAAAGACTTACATCGTTGAGGGCAAACTTGCCGTCCTCAAACTGCTTGAAGACGTTTTTGACCTCGATAATGTAGTCGCCCGAAACCTGAGGCTGCGAAGCGACATTCCCCTGAGCGGGGCAGTTTGGATTTTGCATTTACGAAAAACTAAGGGACACTGAATGTGTGAAAATGAAACATAAAAAACTGTTTTGGTTCAACTTATCTCCGGCTCTTCCGGAGCGTTCCTTCTGATACGAATAATCCCCTGTTCTGGCCGAGTATGAGCAAGCTCATAGCGATATCAGACAGAATTCAAGGTTATCGTTTACTGAAAAAACGCGGCAAAATTATAAAAAAAAATCCATATACAATGCAGTTTTCGCAAATTTTTATTGTTTTTTTTAAAAAAAATGCGTAATTTTGCACCAAAATAACATTTTATGAAAACAAAATTGCGTATCGCCCTCGAGCTCGAGCGGCTCCGCCGGCAAAACCTCAAAGAGCTCCACCCGCTCCGCCAGCTCTTCTGGGAGTCGACCCTCCGCTGCAATGTGCAGTGCCTCCATTGCGGGTCCGACTGCATCGCGTCGGTCACACAGCCCGACATGCCCGCGGCCGATTTCCTTTGCGTGATCGATGAGGAAGTGCTGCCCAACGTCAACCCCGCCGAGGTGCTCATCATCATCTCCGGCGGCGA
>JAGHUE010000010.1 GCA_018064985.1 Candidatus Colicola faecequi
TACGCAACCGTAATGAACACCAGTCGGCTGATGGCCATCCATACGAAAATCGACTCTGCGTCCATCGAGTTGTTCGCAAACTTCATGAAGAAACCCTGGATACCCCATGCGAAAAGAACCACAACGGCAAGGATGATCATGAGCGCCCAATTGCTTACCGCGCCCGACTTGCTTTCGAGCGAGAGCAGCAGAATAGCGATGAGCGCCACCACAATACCTACCATTTGCCACTTGTTGGCCCTTTCTTTCAGGAAGATTGCTGCCAGTGCAATCACCACAACGGGCGACATCGAGATGAACGGATATACCAGATACGACGGGCCGAAGGTGAGCGCCTTGAAGAGCACAAACTGGCCGCCTGCACCCAGCAGGCCTACCGTTGCGCCCAATGCAATCGACTTCCAGTCATGCATCAGCTTTCCTTTATTGATCAGGAGAGCTACGATGGCACACGGAATCATCGTGAGAGCCCACGTAATGTATACCACACTGTCCGAGAGGCCATTGCCGCCCAGATTCTGAAGCTGCCATCCCGAGAGAGCTCCCCAGAAGCCCCAGGTGAGGATGGTTACGAGGATAAACAGAAGCCAAAGTTTGTTTTTCATATAAAAAGTCTTTTAGATTTTCACCGTAGTGAGGTGGTTGTAGCCGGTCTCTTCGCACCAGGTGTTCTGGTTGGCGCAGCGGATGGAGAAGCGCGGATCGTCGTGAAGCGAAGCGTACGGATCGGGCAGATTCAGATAGAGTTCGTATTCACCCTCCAGCTCGCTTACGTCAGCTTTCATTTCGAAGCAGACTGCCTCGCCGGCAAACCAGTGGCGCGGGTCGATATCCTGTACAAAGACGTGCTTCTCTTCGCCCTTTACGAGTACCATCTCTACGAGGCGTGCGTTCATCGGAGCCGCGAAACCTACGTTGTGGAGGTTTACGGTAGCACTGAGCTGATGATTGCGGGTGCGTACAATGGCATTATCGAGCACCAGGCGATAGCCCAGGCGACGCTTTACTTCGTCCATATGGCCATCTTCTACCCATTCGTTCAGGATTTTCTTCTGATACTCCATATTGAGGTGAGTCCAGTGATAGCGTTCCATCTCGCTGACGGCATGCTCACCGTTGGAGTACTCACACTGGCGACAGGTCTCGCCGCCCATGATGGTATACTTCGTATCGGCAGCCCAGAATTCACGTTCGTAGTCCGAGAAATAGGTGCCTACATCTTCAGCCGAACTTACGAAGCAGTCATTGTGGCCGGCCCAGCGGGCTTTTACGGTCGGTTGGAATGCCTCTTCCTCGGTGAGAGCTACGGTGTCCATGCCGTACGACTTGAGAAGAAGAATCTTGTAGCCGGGGGTGCGGAAGCATATCTGACGGTCTTCCGGAAGGGCACGCATCAGGTGCTCGGCAAATTCCAGACGGGGCTTGAAAGCCTCGAGGGTCTGCGGGTCGAAGGGGAAACCGTCGGTATAGTACCACTCGCCCCACGAGCCGATAAAGCCGGCTTCCATGCAGAAAATCACGTCGGCATTCTTCTTCAGATACGGTTCGATCTGGTCGATATGGCGGCTTACCCATTCCTGCGAAGCGTCCCATGGATGGTCGTCATCGCGGTAGTTGGCCTTGTAGGCAAAACGGATGATACACTTGGCGCCACCGTCGCGCAGTGCCTGCATGTTCTTCTCCATGCGCTCGAAAAACTCGGGAGCAATGTCCGAAGTCATGTAGTCGGTCAGATAATAGGTGTGCAGATAGAGCGTCAGGTTCCATTCACCCTCGCGGTTCTGCATAAATTGTTCCGGGTCAGCTACGGCGCTGAGGTCCCTCGAGCCGTAATAGATCTGCGAGTGGAAACCGCGTTCCGGATTCGGGAACAGTTCGTCAGTCTCTACGAAGCTGACGGTAGTGGCGTTGTTGCACGAAATGAGCATAGCAGCTGCAACGATAGCTGCACTGTGCAAAAAGTGGCGTACAGAGATCATAGTATAATGCTGTAAAGATGATTATATCCGGTAGTCGATCTCCACATGGCATCGTTGGCGAGGCGTATGGAGAAATCGGGATTGTCGTGTAGAGTCGGATACGGGTCAGGCAGGTTCAGATACACATCGTATCGGCCGTGCATCTTTTCGTCGAGCGTGCACTTGAGAACGGGAGAGCTCGTCTGTCCGGGCGACCATTGCCGCGGATCGGTATCCTGTCTGTATACGTATTTTGTGCTGTCTTCCTGGCTTACGAATATCAGTTCCACATCTCGTGCGTTCACGGGAGCGGCAAAGCCGACATTGCGCAAGGTGAGCCGGGCCTCAAAAGGCTGGCCGGCATGGGGGTGCCGGGTAAACCAGGCTTTGTCTAGCACGAAGCGATAGCCCAGTCGTCGGCTGATTTCTTCCAGATGGCCGCTGGCTCTCCACGAGTTGATGATGTCGGGATGCCAGCCATTGGAAAGGTGGGTCCAGTGGTAGCGTTCCATCTCGGCGATGGCGCGGTCTCCGGCGGAATAGCTGCATTCCTGGCACGTCTCCCCACCCATTACGGTGTAGCGGGTATCAGCCGCCCAGTATTCGCGTTCTTCTGTGCTCGTGTAGGTTCCCCAATCGTCGGCCGAAGATACGAAGCAGTCGTTGTGAGCCGCTATGCGGGCTCGGGCAGTAGGTTGGTAAGCATCGGCCTCCGAAAGCGGTTCGGTCGGTAGGCCGTGCATCTGCAGATAGCGGAGTTTGAATGCGGGAGTGCGTACGCATATCTGCCGGTCGGAAGGAAGGGCATCGAGCAGGCGGTCGAGCATCTCCCAGCGGGGAGCGTATTC
>JAGHUE010000019.1 GCA_018064985.1 Candidatus Colicola faecequi
CCCCCCCCCCCCCCCCCCCCCCCCCCCCCCCCCCCCCCCCGGCCCCCCCGGGCCCCCGGCCCGCCGCCCTGCGAGATTTCCTCCTGGATGCCGCCATCGGAGATGAAGGCGTAGATGGTAGGATTGTGCACCTCGGCGAAACGGGTGTTCATGAATTTTGCAGCGATGGCAGCGCCTACGGCGAAAGTGTGACCCTGTCCGAGCGGGCCGGAGGTGTTTTCGATGCCGCGCTCAAGGTTGCGCTCGGGGTGACCGGGCATGGCTGCGCCCCATTGGCGGAGGTTCTGTAGGTCGGAAAGCTCGTACTTACCGGCGAGGGTGAGGACGCTGTAGAGCATCGGAGCCATATGGCCGGGGTCGAGGAAGAAACGGTCACGCGCTGCCCAACTCGGGCAAAGCGGGTCGTAGCGGAGGTATTCGGAATAGAGAACGTGAATGAAATCAGCTCCGCCCATAGCACCGCCCGGGTGACCGGGTTTGGCTTTTTCTACGGCTGCGGCAGCAAGAATACCGATGTTGTCAGCTGCGAGTTGAGATGTAGTCATAGTAAAAATATATTTGTTTGATTATCAGTTCGTTCAAATGCGCCAACCGATGTAATAGTTGAACCCGAATGTGGGGCCGTCGATGCAGCCGTAGCCGGGGATGAAATAGGGCTGATGGTCGCCGGCTTTCTCGGTGAAGAGGAACCGGACGCGGGCATACCACCCCATGGTGAGCGGGCCTACGACCTGGATCTGCATGCCGGCCACGAGTTCGCCCCAGCAGTCGAAACGGAAGCGGGCGGGATAGTCGCGCATGACGCCTCCGGGCGACCAGTAGTCGTCGTGGAGGTTGACGTCGAAAAGTGCAAACTGCTGGAGATCCATGCCGAAACGGAGTCCGGCGAGGAGAGCGTAATAGCGGTTGCGCCCCTTGCGGAGGGGGTTGATGTCGATGCCAAGGCGTGTGAAGGCGCCCTGCCCCTCGTAGCGTCCGCCGCCGGCCACGTCTTTCGAAAGGCCGTAACCAAGCTCGACGGTGGGGTAGAAATGGTTGAGGAAATTGGCATTGACGGCTACCTCGTACTGCTGCGTCTGAGCATGACTGCGTGCCAGGGTGAAGATGGTGTTGCCCACGTCGAGCTTCACGTTCATCCCCTGCCAAACGGCCGAGTCAGCATACTGGCGCTCGGCTGCTGCAGAGCAGCAGACGGCCAGAAGGAGCCATATGTAGAGATAGCGTTTCAAGTGTTATTGCGGTTTGTGGAAATAAATCTTGAGATGGTTTTCTTTGGCGGTGCTGACGGCTGTATTGAGCACATCGAGTGAGTCGATGAACTGCGGGAAGGTGCACCAGACAGAGTCGAGGGTGGCGAACATCGCGCACCCGCACGCGAGCGATACATAGGTGTCCTGACGCGTGTAGCGGAGCATGAGCGTGTCTTCGAGGCTGCAGTAATCAAGGATGAAACCGGTGGTGTCAGCATCCTTGCGGAGGGGCAGGCGGAGGGAGGAGAAGCTGAGGTTGCTTTCCTGAAGGAGGGAATCACGGCCGAGACCACGCACGCTCATCCCCTTGACCGAGGTGAAAGTGGTGTGCTCGAGGGTGGTGCTGTCGGCCGACAAGCGGAGCGAATCGCCCGCCATCTGCACGCCGAGGAGCACCTTGATTTCCTGGCGGCATTCGGTGTCCACCGCGCAGGAAGCGAGGAGCAGAGCGGAAAATATGATCAGGCAGAAATGCTTCATTTGAGAATCTCCCGTGCTTCAGCACGGAGCATGAGTTGCGCCTTTTCGACGGGCGTCTGACCATTGGTTTTATAAACGGTGATGAGTTGCTGCGCATAGGGCAGAGCGGGCTCGTCGGGCTTGAAATTGGCGGCGCCGGCGCACACGAAGCTGATCATTTCTTCCTCGACGAGAAGGATGGCTTCCCAGGTGGTGTCCGACACGTAGATCTGCTGCGAGAGGTTGTGGTCGAACTCCATGCGGATAGTTTTCATCAGAAGAAGCTGGAGCTGCTGAACCGTGAGAGCAGGCACGTCCATATCGCGGAGCATGTGCTCCGGTGTGGTGCGTTCGAGGAGCAGAGCAAGCCGCTCGTAGCCGCGGAGGCGGATAGGGATCACTTCTTTGCGGCTCTCTTTGCGGAGCACCCATTCGCGTTTCTCATGCTCGCTCTTGAGCATTTTGTAGAGCACAATCCACGTGGCGAGAAGGACTACCAGCGCGGGAAGGATATATTTGAGAATTTCCATAACTGACGGGATTTATTGGCGGGCTTCCACCGATTTGAGGTAATGGACAATCTGGTCGAAGAGGTAGGCCGGATTGATGGATGATTCCACTACTTCGGCAGCCGTTTTGTTGTCGGCCGATTCGGGAGCGGCTTCGGGTGCATCCACATGGCTGAGATCGATCATGAAATCAGACGTATACGGCTCTTCCGTCTGCATTCCGCATCTAAAAGATGCGTTTGCGTACATGGAGAGGTATCGAAGCGGAAGGAGATTGCTCACATTGAGGTCGATGAGGATGTCGAATTCCTCGCGTGCGATGTCGGCTTTCTGGGCATCGTTGGGCCATCCCCAGAAGGTGAAATCCTGCTCGGCCAAGACGCGGTAATCGCGCAGAATAGCCGATGTGGCGGCTTTCTTGCCGGGCACAAAACCCCAGGCGCTCACCTCTTTGCCGTCGGCCTTGAGTTGCTTCACAAGCGCTTTAATCTGCACATTCCGCTCCAGCAGATCGCTCTCGAAAAGGAGCAGAATACGCTTGGCAGAGTTGTAGCTCTGATAAATGGGCGTACGATGCTGCTTGCGGAGCAGATAGTGGTATATTTGTTCCCTGAATTGCATAGTTTACTGATTTATCATTTGAAGGAATTCGTCTTCATTCACGAGACGAACGCCCAGTTTTTCTGCTTTTTCGAGTTTGGCCGGCCCCATGTTGTCACCGGCAAGGATAAAGGACGTTTTGGCGCTCACGCTGCCGATGTTTTTGCCGCCGTTCTGTTCAATAAGGGCCTTGTATTCGTCGCGTGAATGATGCTGGAAAACGCCGGAAATGACGATACTCAAACCTGCCAGAGCGTTGCCCGTCGGTTCCGCGGGCGCTTCGCCTTCCATCTGTACACCGGCTTGACGCAACCGCTCCACAATCAGCAGGTTACGCTCGTCGGCAAACCAACCGAGAATCGATTTGGCAATCTCTTCGCCCACATCTTCCGTTTGGACAAGTTGCTCGAGTGACGCCTCACGGAGAAGATCGACAGTAGGGAAACTACGCGCCAGCTTTTTGGCGGTTGTTTCGCCTACGAAACGGATACCGAGGGCAAACAGAACGCGAGGCCACGGCACCTCTTTCGAGGCTTCTATTCCCTGCAGGATACGCTCGGCGGAACGTTCTCCGAAGCCCGTCAGCGGAGCTATCTGCTCGGCTTGGAGGGAGTAGATGTCGGCTATGTTGCGCAGCCAACCCTGCTCGTAAAAGAGGTCAATTGTTTCCGAACCGAGGCCATCGATGTTCATAGCTTTTCGCGAAACGAAATGCTCCATCTTGCCTTTAATCTGCGGCGGGCAACCGGCATCGTTGCTGCAATACCAGTCGGCTTCCCCTTCGTAGCGAATGAGTGGGGCACCACATTCGGGGCAAGTGCGGATGAAGGCTATCGGCCGGGCATCAAGTCCGCGTTTCGACGGCTCCACTGCGGTTATTTTCGGAATGATCTCGCCGCCCTTTTCTACCCATACGAAGTCTCCTTCGTGGAGGTCGAGTTGGCGAATGAAATCCTCATTGTTGAGAGTGGCGCGCTTCACTATCGTGCCACTCAATTGTACCGGCTCCATATTGGCTACCGGGGTGATTCTGCCCGTGCGGCCCACCTGGTAACTCACGCTTTCGAGGCGGGTGCATTGCTTCTCGGCTTCGAATTTGAAGGCAATGGCCCAACGGGGCGTTTTGGCCGTATAGCCGAGAATCTCCTGCTGGCGGAGCGAGTTGACTTTGAGCACCACACCATCGGTTGCAACCGGCAGGTTACGTCTTTCCGTGTCCCAATAATGGATATAATCCATTACTTCTTCTACAGAATGGCATACGCGGATGGCTTCGCTTACATGGAATCCCCGCTTCTTGGCTGCATTCAGCCGCTCAAAATGGGTGTTGCCCGTGAGCTCTTCGCCGAGCACGTAGTACAGATAAGCGTCCAGTCCGCGCTGACGGACTACCTCTGGGTCGAGCGACTTGAGGGTGCCGCTGGCGGCGTTGCGTGGATTGGCGAAAAGCGGTTCCTCATCTTCCTCGCGCTGGCGGTTGATTCGTTCGAAGTTCTCCCATGGGAGAAGCACCTCGCCGCGAATCTCGAAATCTTGCGGCTCACCTGCCACTGTATGTGGAATGTTGGGTATGGTCAGAATGTTGCTGAGCACGTTGTCCCCCTTTACGCCATCGCCTCGGGTTAGCGCTTTCGTTAGCCGGCCGCCTTCGTACCAGAGCGAGATGGAAAGCCCGTCGAACTTCAGTTCGCACACAATTTCCATTTCCGTCTGTCCTTCGAGTCCTTTGTAAACGCGCTCAAGCCACGAGCGTATTTCATCTTCCGAATAGGTGTTTGCGAGCGAAAGCATCGGATATTTATGCGCTACCTGCTCGAAATTGCCGTTTTTTTTGCTCGTTTGCTTTGCAATATCGCTGCCCACGTGTTGCGTCGGAGATTTTGCATCGAACATCTCCGGGTGCTTTTTTTCAAGCGCCTCCAAACGGTGCATTTTCTCGTCGAACTCGCGATCACTCATCAGCGGTGCATTGAGCACGTAGTAGCGGTAATTCTGCTCTTCAAGCTCCTTGCGCAAGCTGCGGATTTCCTCGCGTTCCTGTTCGGCAGGATCGGCTTCGGGTACTATATCGAATAAACTCAGTTGCATCAGAATGTTTCAAAGCATTTGAAAGAATAAACCTTGCCTCCGGTGTAAATGGAGATGATGTAAATGTCGGTAGTCGGGAGGGCGATTTCTGTGTTTTCTCCGGAAATTGTGCCGCTGGTAAACGTGCGGCCGTCCAGCGTATGGACGGTATAATATCCGCTCGCTGCACTTTGCAGCAATTCTTTCCAGTTTTTGGCAGACAATTCTTCTTCTGTGCCCTGCGAAATGCTCGCACCCAGCTTCAAGCCAACGAGCACAGGGTCGTGGTCGGAATATCGGAACATCGTTGCATCCGACGATTTATCGTATGTGTAATTGTCTGATTCGTCGGAATTTACATGATATGCGGCCATCCCTGTTACCTGCGTCAGCATCGAATTGTTGCAGAGTGCATGGTCGAGATATCCGAACTGTCCGTGATACTGATATGAATAAGATGAATCCGCGTGGAACTGCCGATGCAGATCGGTCATTCCGCCGTTTATTAGCGCAACGATCGGGTCTTCTTTCGCATAAGCATTGAGGTCACCCATGATAAGAATATCGTCATCTCCGAAATACGAGCGATTGCTTGAATAAGCGGCCAGAACCGACTGCGATTCTTTTACTCGCGTAGCGTTGAAGCCGCCCTGTCCGTCGTGCTGGTCGGCATCTTTTCCGCTGCCGCTGCCCGATTTTGCTTTGAAGTGGTTGATGGAATAGATGAAGCGCTCACCGCTGGCTATCACGTCGAACGCCTGCATCTTCTTACGGTTCGAAACGCCTGCATTGTTCTCGCGGATCTCGCCGTGGGGGCGGAGCACGTCTGTGCAGTATACGTAGCCCGATTTTGTGTATGTGCCGTTGGCCGACGAGCCGTCGCGGATGTAATCGAACGGTCGGCCGGTTTTTCTCGTAAGATCCTCTGCAATCTCCTTGAGCGCATTCTGTCCCTGCTGGATTTCTACCAGACCATAAAGGTCTGCATTTATTTTTGCCAGGGCTGTGCTCACTTTCGTACGTTGCTTCTGGTGCTCGCTCGAACTGCTCGGCCCCATCGAAGAAGAGGCGTCGAATTGTTCCACGAGGTAATATTCGAGGTTGGCTCCGCAAACGAGCAGATCGTGCGTTACAATCGAATCACCATCTTCGTCATAAACGAGATCCACGTTCGGAATTCCGGATTCCAAATCTTCCCGCGTGCCGGTAATACGGTCCGATGAAAGATACTTTACCTGTCCTTTGCTTTCAATCTTGGCACGCATCCCGAAAATCAATTGACCCATACGCTGATTTCCGCTCAACCCGCTGAGGGTGAACGTGTTGTGGCTGTTCTGGCTTACGATGATGTCGTATTGTGCTGACATCGGAATCGCCTGGTTGGTGGGCGACCACTGACGGTGCATTGAAGCCTTCAGCCCGTTGTAATTGTTGCATATATACACAGGCTGATCAAATATGATTTCCTGCCCTACGTATGGCTGGAGTTCTTCTATTGTCCAATCCTCGATATCGCTGAACGTGACATGCGTCTGAGCGCTCGCGCACAGGCATAAAACGAAAAGTCCCGCAAGTAGTAAACTGTGCTTCATAATTCCGAAAATATGCATTTGGATGCAAAGATACTGCTTTTTTTTGACATAAACAAATGTTTATCGTTTTTTCGTAAAATTGTCCATTTTTTGCCATCCCATTTATGGGATCCTCGATGGGACTTAGATGGGAAGTGGATGGGACTTTCATGCGACTCCCGTTCTGCCTTTTTTATCATATTTTTGTGCAAAAAATGCCGTTCCGTTTTGTTGTTTCGAAAATTATTGCTATCTTTGCGGAAATTTCAATTAACTATGAATAAAGAGAACCTTTTGAATTTCTGGAGTCGCATCCGTAAGTACGTGACTAACAAATACTTGGTTGTTTCTGTCGTGTTTGCGGTTGTGTTTATGTTCTGCGGCAATCAGTCGCTCGTAAAACGCATTCGTAATGCGCGGGAAATATCCGTCAAAGAAGAGCGTTTGCGGGAATACAAGGAGAAAATTCAAGATGTTTCCGTCGATTTGCGTGCACTTGAGGATCCCGACTCGCTTGAACGCTATGCTCGCGAGCACTATCACATGCATGCAGACGACGAAGACGTGTATTTAATTAAGGAATAACAGATAATGGCTGCCATTACTATCAAAGACATTGCGCACGAGCTCAATTTCTCGGTTTCTACCGTCAGTCGCGCGCTTCAGAATCACCCCGACATTTCGGAGGAAACGAAGAAAATTATCGTGGCTTATGCCCGTGAGCATCACTATCGCCCCAACCAGCTGGCTTCATCGCTCCGTACGCAGAAAATCACCACGATAGGTGTGCTTCTCCCCGAGATAACCGACTATTTCTTCTCGACCATCCTTGCCGGGGTGGAGCGGGCGGCTAACCAGGCCGGCTACAATGTGCTCATTGCTCGAACGAAAGACGATCCCGAGCGTGAGCGCGAGTGCCTCCAGATGCTGGCCAACTCCCGCGTAGCGGGAATAGTGGCTTGCCCTACCAAACGTACTTTCGATTTCTCGCAGTACGAAGAGATGATTGAGCAGGGAGTTCCGATGGTGGTGGTCGACCGTTATTCGCCTCTCCATTGTGACCAGGTTATCTCGGATGATTTTGCCGGCGCCTATCAGGCTGTCGAATATCTCATCCAAACCGGCTGCAAGCACATCATGATGTTCACGTCGCCCTTCGCTACCACTCCCGTTCTTGAGCGTCAGCACGGCTATCGCGCGGCTCTCGAGCACTACAACCTCATCTATGATGAGAAGAATATTCATTTCAGCGATACTCGCGAGGAAGCCATTGCGGAAGCGTCTGCAGTCTTCAGTTCCGACAACCGTCCGGATGCCGTTTTCTGCGTCAACGACCGCATTGCCGATGGCATTGTATATATGGCCAAAATGATGCGTTTCCGCATCCCCGAAGACGTCTCGGTTTGCGGCTTCTCCAACGACCGTCTCACTCGTCACACTTCCCCGATGCAAACCACCGTCGAGCAGTACGGAAAACGCATTGGAAAACATGCGATGGAGCGCCTTTTGAACCGCATAGAAAACGAGGATAATTCCGACCCGCAAACTATCGTTGTTCCGACCGGTTTGCTCGTTCGTGAAACCACAAGATAACATTTTCTGTATCAGCTGATTACATTACGCTTATGAAAGAGAATTTATTGCAGTTTTCTGCATGGAAAATAGAGCAGAATGAGTGGGCTCCCGAAGCGGAGTCGGAAATCCAGAAACAATTGGCTCTTTCCAACGGATATATCTCCCAGTACGGTTATGCGGAAGAGCATTATTCCGCGGAAAATTCTGCAGAAGAAAATCTTCGTGGAATCACCTCTCCTCTCTCTGCCGGAAATATCCTTTCCGTTCGCCTTCACGAAGAGCGTCTTGACCTTCATAATTGGACGGTGGAAAAATTTTATCGTTGTCTCCACCGCCATGAGCCCAAGCTTGAACGCTCGTTTACGGCCGTTTCTCCAACGGGTAATAAACTGGAGGTGAGGAGTTGTCGACAGCTCCTGACGGAAAATCCGCATGCGATTGATATAGAGTATATTGTGCGCTCGGTCAACTATAGCGGACCAATCTCTTTTCTGCCTTTGTTGGGTGATCCTGCTGCGGAAGAATATTGGTATCCCATGCTTTCCGAAGTGGATGGCGAATATGCGGCCATCAGTCTGCAGTCGCGCAGTGAGAATGTGCAGATTGCCGTGGCAATGTCTTATCGCTTGCTCAAAAACGGTCAGCCTTCCACGGCCAAGCAGATCCGTATCGAAAAGCGCTATGTGGTCGGATACAGCGTTACCGATCAGATTGCTCCCGGCGATGAGTTTACACTTTGCATCCGTAAATATGTGACTGATTCCCGCAACTTCCCGCTTCACAATCTGTTTGAAGACGCTATCGCTTCCATTTCTGCTCACGAATAAGTGTTTTTTCTTGTATGATAGACAAACTTGTTCCGGAACATCTTATTTTGGGCATAGACCCCGGTACAACGGTCATGGGTTTTGCTCTCATCCGTACGGCCGGTTCGAAGGTGGATGTGATTACTTACGACGTGCTTGATATGCATAAAATGGACGATCATTATGCTAAGTTGCAGAAGATTTTTTTTCACGTGCAGCAGCTCATCGATGAGTATCATCCTACCGAGCTCGCTATTGAGACGCAGTTTGTTGATAAGAACGTTCAAACAATGCTCAAACTGGCTCATGGACAGGGAGTTGCAATTGCTGCAGCCCTCTCTCGCGATGTGCCTATCAACGAATACACCCCTATGAAAATCAAGATGGCAGTAACGGGCAACGGACATGCTTCGAAAGAGCAGGTAGCTGGTATGCTTCAGCGTTATCTGCACCTTGATCCGGAAGAAATGCCGAAGAAGCTCGATGCTACCGATGCGCTCGGTATTGCTTACTGCCATTATCTCCAACTCGGACTCCCTGTTTCGGGAGGTAAGACGGCCAAAACTTGGGCTGATTTTGCCCGTCAGAATGCGGGAAGGGTTCGCCGTTGAAATTTTTTTTAAAGAAAATGTAAACTTGATATTGCAAATATCAGTTTTTTTTCGTACTTTTGCACCGAATTTTGCACATTATGCATTCTTCGGCGTATGTTAGACACTTTTTTTCAAACTCACAAGTACCTCGTGGAGCACGTGAATGCTCCTATTCGTCGCGGCTTGATGGACGAAATCAACTGGGCTGACCGGCTGATTGCCATCAAGGGCTCCCGCGGTGTGGGTAAGACTACCTTCCTTCTTCAGTATGCCAAAGAGCGTTTCGGCCAAAGTCGTGATTGCCTCTAT
This sequence comes from Candidatus Colicola faecequi, assembly GCA_018064985.1. GTDB lineage: Bacteria > Bacteroidota > Bacteroidia > Bacteroidales > Paludibacteraceae > Colicola > Colicola faecequi. The sequence goes on from JAGHUE010000019.1 coordinate 9,740, forward strand.
GTGAACTTCAACAACCTCTATTTCTCCGACAACTCGTTCCTCGGTTTTGTAGATGAGTTCGCAAAAGCCGGCGGCAAGACGCTGCTTCTTGACCAGACGTTCAAGTATCCCAATTGGTCGGCAGAACTTCGCGAATGTTATTTCAAGTATCCGCAGTTGCATATTGTTTTTTCTGCCAGCCCGGTGATGCGTCTGACGGGTGAGAACCCCGACTTGAAAGGTATTGTGAAAATGTATAACCTCCGCGGCCTTTCTTTCCGCGAATATCTCAACCTGCAAGCCGGCACGTCTTTCCCGACCTACACGCTTGATGAGATTGTGCAGAATCATGCGGCCATATGTGCTCGTATTTGCGAGAAAGTGCATCCTCTCTGGTATTTCCAGGATTATCTGCATCACGGCTACTATCCGTTCTTCCTCGAGAATCGCAATTATTCGGAGAACCTGCTCAAGACTATCAACATGATGCTCGAGGTGGATATCCTCATGATCCGTATGATTGATGTGGCTTATCTTAACAAGATCAAGCAGCTGATTCATATGATTCTTTCCGAGGCGCCCTGCTCGCTCAATGTTAGTGCTCTGTCAGAACATATTTCCATGAGCCGTGCCACCACGATGAACTATATCAAGTACCTCAAGGATGCGCGTCTTTTGAATTTGCTTTATTACGAGGACAAGCAATGGCCGGCCAAGCCCAACCGTGTCTATATCCAGAATACTAACATTGCATACAGCATTGGCGAGCGCCATCTTCCCCCGCAGCTCGTAGCGGAGACGTTCTTCTATAATGCGCTCCATGGTAATCATAAGATCAATGCTACTGAACGCACGGCACTCTTCCTGGTGGACGGCAAGCACTACTTTGATGTGTGTGAAAAGCCGCCTTATCGACCGGTTATCCGTACGACTGCTGTCGGCAATGTGGAACAGGCTACTCAGCCTATGCAGATTCCGCTCTGGCTTTTCGGTTTTCTTTATTGATGAAAAATCCGGTGTAAAAAAATGGCTCCCGGATAGGGGCACGGAGGCATATTGCTTAATTGTGCACTTTTTCCGCCAATTTTTGCACATTCTTTCGCGCGCGAATGAGTAATTTTGTGCGCTTTTCCTAAAGAAAGTTTATAACGTAAAACAAAATACTAAAATTTTCCAAAACAATGGCAGAAAAGAAATTTATGACTTGTGATGGCAATACCGCAGCAGCGCATATCGCGTATATGTTCTCTGAGGTAGCTGCTATCTATCCTATTACGCCGTCGTCTCCTATGGCTGAGAACGTCGACGAGTGGGCTGCACAGGGCCGTAAGAACATGTTCGGCGAAACTGTGCTTGTACAGGAAATGCAGTCTGAGGCAGGTGCTGCAGGTGCCGTTCACGGCTCTCTTCAGGCAGGTGCTCTCACCTCTACGTTTACTGCTTCGCAGGGTCTCCTTCCTATGATCCCTAACATGTACAAGATTGCCGGCGAGCTGCTTCCGTGCGTTTTCCACGTTTCGGCTCGTACGCTTGCTTCTCACGCACTTTGCATCTTCGGTGACCATCAGGACGTTATGTCTTGCCGTCAGACCGGTTTCGCAATGCTTGCAGAAGGCTCTGTTCAGGAAGTTATGGACCTCGCAGCAGTAGCACACCTTGCTACAC
>JAGHUE010000181.1 GCA_018064985.1 Candidatus Colicola faecequi
TTCGGTTCTGCAGGTATCCAGGGCAAGGTTTGCCAGTTCTATACCGACGACTCCGGCTGGCAGGGCCAGGCTATCGACGTTACTGTTGACGAAGAACTCACTACGCTCGTAGCTGATGTTGATTACACTATCAGCGGCGAAGGTCAGTTCGCTATTCCCGCTGAGGCTGCTGCAGGTGTTCTCGTACTCAACATCGGTGGCTGGAACAAGACTGAATGCGCAGCTGCTGAACCGGTTGCAGAGACCGCTTGGATCAAGCACGCTGGCAACGGCTGGACTTGGGAAGCTATGACCGCTACCGCTACCAAGGGCGTATTCACCTATGAAGGCACTTGGGGCAACAACGGATGCAACATCAACCTCACCGGTGAAGATGCTGGTGCTGAATGGTATCCTGCTGACGACAAGCGTTGCACCATCGCTGACGGCCTCAACGAAGGTGACGCTGTTCTCTATACCTTCACCTCTACTGCCGGTAACATCGGTACCGTTAAGGTTGAGAAGAAATAAAAGCCAATGTTGAAGAAATAACAAGGCGAATCACACCAAAATTAGAGCGCTCGGCGTTGCCGGGCGCTTTTTTTGTCCCGTTGTTTGCATATTCGGGATTATTGTTGTACCTTTGCATCGTTATTGTGTAGCGGGCCTTGCTCGCGATCAGTATTTGTATGGAAACAGTACTTCTTCATTGCTGCTGTGCTCCCTGCTCGTCGGCTATTCTCGAGCGGATGGCGCAAAACGATATCCGCCCTGTAATTTTCTATTGCAATCCGAATATCTACCCCGAATCCGAGTATCTCATCCGCAAGAATGAGATTACCCGCTATGCGCATCATCTCGGCCTTCAGATTATCGATGAAGACGATCTCGGCACTTGGGAGGAGCGCCATTCCGAGTGGCTCTGCTCCGCAGCTGCGGGTAGGGAAGAGCAGCCGGAGCGTGGCAGCCGTTGCCTCGAGTGTTTCCGCATGCGTCTTCTGTGTTCTGCCCGTAAGGCACGCGAACTCGGCATAGCCCGTTTTACTACCACGTTGGCGTCCAGCCGCTGGAAATCGCTCGAGCAGATCAACGAAGCCGGACAATGGGCCGCTTCGCAGGTCGATGGGGTGGAGTTCTGGGATCGCAATTGGCGCAAGGGCGGTTTGCAGCAGCGCCGCAACGAACTTCTCAAGCAGAACGGCTTCTACAACCAGCTCTATTGCGGCTGCGAGTTCTCCATGTCTGCTTTGCGCGAAAGAGAAGCCCGTGCAGCAGCCAAGTCCGAGTGATATCGGTTCGGCCGATAGTATTATAGAAAAAAAGCGTTACGACACGATTGCCGTAGCGCTTTTTTGTCGTATTTTTGCGCAGCTTCTTCCGGAGAGACAGTGTCTCCTTCCGGAACATCAAAACCTTAATTAACAACTTAATAAACGAAACGATGAAAACGAAATCGAATTCTTTCTTCAGCCATTTGTGGCTGCTGATCTGTGGCCTTTTTGTACCCTTCTGCGCATGCTCCTCGAGCGATCATCTCAACAATGCTCCGGTCTCCTCTTTCGATCTCAACCGCTACCTCGGTTCCTGGTATGAGCTCGCTCGCTTCGACCATCCTTTCGAGCGCGATCTCACGGCCTGTACGGCCAATTATTCGCTCCGAGAAGACGGTATGGTCAAGGTGATCAACAGTGGTTTGAAGAATGGCAAGACCAAAGTCTCCGAAGGCAAGGCGAAAACCACCGGCACTGCAGGACTGCTCCGTGTGTCTTTCTTCGGTCCTTTCTATTCTGATTATCGTGTCTTGATGCTTTCCGCCGACTATTCCTATGCGCTCATCGGCTCCTCGTCCGACAAGTATCTGTGGATTCTTTCCCGTACGCCCGAGCTTCCTGATTCCGATATCCAGCTGTTGCTTCAGGAGGCCGTAAGACGGGGCTACAACATCAACGAACTCATCTGGGTCGATCAGTCGTTCTATAAGAAATAGCGGCCTGGCCGATGCAGAAACATAAGATACGGAACGACGGATGCGGAATCGGGACTTTT
>JAGHUE010000053.1 GCA_018064985.1 Candidatus Colicola faecequi
CTATCGGATTGCGCACCCACGTCGGTATCAGCGTCAGTCCGCTGGCTTCTGCCATTTCCATCACAGCCGTCCGTTTGCCGTCGGCTACCACGATGGCGTAATGTGCTTCTACCGGACGGAAAAGCGGATCGCAAACCACTACGGTCTGCATCTCGCCGCCCAGCTGTTCTGCCAGCGCAGCCGAAGTGCCTTCGCCGCCATCGGCTACCTGCACCTCCACTATCTCCACTTCCTCGCCAAGCGCTTCGCGGATGCCCTCGGCAGCAGCCCTTGCCACTTCCTTCGAGCTGAGCGAGCCCTTGAACGAATCGGATGCTATGACAATTTTCTTCATCAGTCCTGTAGCTTGAAATTGATAGGAACCGTATAGCGTACCGATACCGGTTTGCCGCGTTGTTTGCCCGGATTCCACTTCGGCATAGAGTTCACCAGTCGGAGCGCCTCGTTATCCAATGGCTTCCATCCGGAAGAGCGAACGACTTCTGCATCTACGATCTCGCCGGTCCTGTATACTGTAAATTGCACGATAGCTCGGCCTTCCATACGGAGCTCACCTGTCACTACAGGATAGCGTACGTTTTCGGAGAGAAATTTTAATAATGCCTTCTGTCCTCCCGGAAACTCCGGCATTGTCTCTGCTATAGTAAAGACCTCATCCAAAGGTTCTTCTCCCATTACCGGAAGTTCCGGACGGGGCATCATGCCGGCCGTACGCATCGTGAGCGTATCCGGTAAGGCCACATCGCCTTCTATGAGCATATCAATCAGTTCCTCCTCTTTGGGAGCCGGTTTCCCGGCCGTCGGTTTGTCTGCCGGCTGCAAGTCCTCCGGCTCGAGTCGCTTACCGCCTGCAAGCCACTCGTCATCCGGATTCGGTTGAGCGAATTCGCACTCCGTGCTGTCAGTATACGCAATAGCGCCTTGCAGTATTTCGGGTTTCTCCTCAACAGGTTGCTTCTGCTGAGGCTTGAGCGAACAGGCAGTAGCAGCAAACGAAGCGGCAGCCAGACCGGTGAGTTTCACGGCCTTGCCGAGGGCTTCGCGTTTGGCCAACTCTTTTTCGAGATACGCCACTTCAGATTCACACCTGGGGCACGTACCCGAGCAGTCGCCCTGATACGTACATTCCTTGATTACCAGTTCGATATCGTTCGCCTCGGCTATCTGCCTGCGTATATCTTTCAAAATCTTGCAAGTTGCTTTTCCTCTGAATGCCATAGTTGTAGAGCGGAAGTGTATTGGGTTGTTATTGGGTTATTAATGGGTTGTTAATGGGTTATTCAGCTTGTTTCAACGTATGTCCGCTGAACCGTCATCAGTTTGCCGTCAAGGAATCATACGCTTTTTCCACCATTTCCCGAATCTCTTCCGGCCGGTCGATCATGTCCCACAGTCGGGCCAGGCGCTCAGCATTGGGCGACTCGGGAATCCAGAGTTTCAGGTAACCCGTACGGCTGTACTTCTTGTGAAGATGGTCAATAGCGCGCTGAAGCTGCTCTTCGCGGCCCCATTCGGGATAATTGGAGAGCCCGTATTGAACTGTACGGCGGAGAATAGTTTCCGCATCTATCAGCCTGTCGGCTTCGGCAACGATCTTTCCGTAGATAGTTCGGGGCTCGTGGTCGGACGAAGCACGATGGTCTTCAGCTGCCTGTGCCATGGTTTCTATCTCTTCGGGAGTGAACCATTGCTCGAGCTGCTTATCTGCGCGAATCACCTTGCCGCTCTCGAGATGATGCGTCTTGCGGTCAACCGCCAAGCCGGTGTCGTGATAAGCGGCTATTGCATAAACCATATCCTCTTTTACGGGATAGAACTGCATCAGATAAAGGCTCTGACGGATAACGGCATCGGCATGATCACGGCGATGAGCCGCATCGAAATGTTCGTAGCGCGGGAGAATTTCCGCCTCGATGTATTCGCGAAGTTGTTGATTCATATCATTGGGGGTTTGCGTGTCGCACACCTGCATGCGCAGAATGAGCAGACAAAGGTAAGAAAAAAAATCGGAATAAACAAGCATAAACGGATTTTTCGGAAATTCTTTCCGCGTTTCTTGCTTATGTCAGAAAAAAAAGTTACCTTTGCGGACTAGAGTCCAGCAAAGATTTTTCAAGGAATATATACTCAAAAAAAAGCATACAAATGAAACAGGTAATCGACACGCCGGAAGCTCCGGCAGCAATCGGCACTTACAGCCAGGCAATCGTAGTTAACGGCTTTCTTTTCGCCAGTGGCGCACTCGGTATTGACCCCGCAACGGGCGACTTCGCAGGCGCTGATTTCCGCTCACAGGCAGAACAGGTAATGAAGAACGTAGCTGCTATTCTTAAGGCAGCAGGTACAGCTCCGGAAAACGTAGTAAAAACAACGGTATTCCTTGCAGATATGCAAGATTTCGGCACACTCAACGAAGTATATGCAACGCTCTTCAAAGCCCCCTACCCGGCCCGCTCTGCAGTTGCCGTTAAGACGCTTCCGAAAGGCGGATTGGTAGAGATGGAGTTCATTGCTTCCGTAGGCGAATAATCGCTTCGTTTCAGATCAAAAACTATGAAACGATTCAGCTATCTTTTGGCAGTATTGTGTCTGTTGTCCGCAGGATGCAAAAGGCAGGTTGACCACGAAGCCATCGTGCAGCAGATCAGTCAACAATACGACCTGGAGTTCGGACAAGGAATGTGGGGAGCCGACATTCATCCGTCGGAGCAATCACCCCTGCTCTACGAAGCCGTGTTTGATGACGGAATAACCGACCTATTCTCTGTTGACACCAAGCACTCGAAAGTAGTGGACCGGATTCACATTCCGGAGCTCTGCATCTTCGGCGACGGGTTTGATATTTCCGACTCGGCATGGATCCTTTTCGAGGCTCGCGGCAATTACGTCTGCACCACCGCCCGCACCTTCCGGGTGGTATACGACTCGGCCTATTCGCTCGTAAACGAAAACAAGGCCGATACCAATGTGCTCTACCACATGCAACGCACCAAACTGTTTGCTATCCGCAATCTCCGTTTCGAGCAAGCATTCGAAGCTGATGAGATTGTGCAAGATTTTGGCATAATAGACGGAAAACAGCTGTATTCTCTGTATATAAATTCATGCTACGAGTACAACCGGAAACTGCGTTCGGTATACCATTCCATCCAGCAAGGCGACAGCATTTCAAGGGAAGATTTGCTGCAGATTATCCCACAAAACGAGGAGCAGTTCCGCATTTATTTCGACGATTATACGCCCGGAAACGGACGGCAATTCTGCGCCATTGACAGGGCCGTCTGCGAAGCATCAGCTAGAGATTATGTGGTGCTCGACAAATACCTCAACTGCTGGCAGTATTCCGACGGATGGGTATCCGAAACATTGCTGAGTAACTTCCACCGGATTGACTCTGTCAACCCGCTCCTCTTCCGCCAGGCAGCCGTATACACGCTGGCCGGTTCGTTTGTCGCCAGCAGCATAGAAGAATACGGCGACCAATGGTACGATCGGATTTTCGATTGATTGCCGCAGTTTTTTTCACCAAACAGAAAGCACTGCCCCGAGAAGGTTGTGCTTTTTTGTTGCGCAAAAAGTCTACTCTACATCTACTCTAGGTCTACTGAAAGTCCCACTTTTTTAGAAAATATCATTGCTTTG
>JAGHUE010000009.1 GCA_018064985.1 Candidatus Colicola faecequi
CATATCTCATTTATCCCTTCGTCCTCTTCGCTTGTGCCATCATCGGTATTCTCCTTTTCCCCGACCGCTACGCTGCCAAGTCCCGCTGATTCGCTATCCCCAAAAATAAAAGGCCCGCACATCGTGCGAGCCTTTTTTGTTTCCTCTCCTTGCCCTTTTAGCGTTAGGGGTAGCGTTAATGTTGTCGTTCTCCTCTCCACTCTTTGAGGGGAGAGGGCGGGAGTGGGGTGTCGTTTACTTAATCATATCCCCTCCGAAGTACGGCTGGAGAGCGGCTGGAATGCGGATACCCTCTTCCGTCTGGTTGTTCTCGAGCAATGCGGCTACGATGCGCGGCAATGCGAGAGCCGAACCGTTGAGCGTATGTGCGAGCTGTACCTTCTTGTCTTCTGCACGGCGGTAACGGCACTTCAGACGGTTAGCCTGGTAGGTGTCGAAGTTCGAGGTGGAAGATACCTCGAGCCAGCGGTGCTGAGCCTCCGAGTAAACTTCGAAGTCGTAGCAGATAGCAGCCGTAAACGACATATCGCCGCCGCTCAGGCGGAGAATACGGTACGGAAGTTCGAGCTTCTGCAGCAAGCCTTCTACGTGTGCAAGCATCTCCTTGTGCGAAGCGTCGGAGTGCTCCGGAGTGTCGATGCGTACGATCTCGATCTTCGAGAACTCATGCAGACGGTTCAAACCGCGAACGTCTTTGCCGTACGAGCCGGCCTCTCTGCGGAAGCACTCGGTATAAGCGCAGTTCTTGATCGGGAGTTCCTTCTCGTCGATGATCTCGTCGCGATACAGGTTTGTTACCGGTACCTCTGCGGTCGGAATTAGGTAGAGGTCGTCCACTTCGCAGTGGTACATCTGGCCCTCCTTGTCAGGAAGCTGACCCGTACCGTAACCCGATGCCTGGTTTACAACGGTAGGAGGCATGATCTCCGTGTAACCTGCCTTGTTGGCTTCTGCAAGGAAGAAGTTGATGAGTGCGCGCTGAAGGCGTGCGCCCTGACCGATGTATACGGGGAAACCTGCACCCGAAATCTTTACACCCAGGTCAAAATCAATCAGGTTGTATTTCTTTGCCAGTTCCCAGTGAGGAAGCTTTGCGTTTTCCGGTTCCGGATTCTCGTCTGCCGGCCAATCGCGGAGAGCGATAGCTGCACCTTCTGCCGAGAATGCGAGCTCTGCCGACTGGTCGAGCACCTTCGTCTTCTCGCCGAGCTTGAAGCCGCCTACCTTTACAGCCAGGTTGTCTTCTGCTGAACCGCCTTCCGGTACCAGTGCATACGGTACGTTAGGAATGGTGAGGAGCACCTTCAGCTGAGCCTCTTCAGCGACTGCCATTGCTTCTTCATACTGTTTGATGTTCTCTTTCAGCGCTGCAGTGGCTGCCTTGGCTGCTTCTGCCTCTTCGCGCTTGCCTTCCTTCATCAGCGCACCGATCTGCTTCGAGAGCTGATTCATCTCTGCAGAGGCGTTGTCTTTCTTCTGCTGAGCGGCTTTGCGCTCGCCGTCGAAGGCAATCACTTTCTCAATGGCTTCTTCTGCGCCGGCGAAATGTTTCTTTTCAAGGCCTGCTATGATGGCAGCCTTGTTGTCATAAATCTGTTTGAGAGTGAGCATATGTTCGTTCTTTTGTTTATTTGCTTCTGATGCGTGGTCCGGACTACCTGTTTTTTTGCCATCCGGACCGCCTTGGCTTTCTCAAAAAAGTAAGCTCTCCCGAGCAAAAGGCTGTTCGCCTTTAGCAACAGGAGAGCTTATTTTACAGTAAATGGTTGTCCGATTAAGCCTCAGCTGCTGCTAAAGGCTCGATGGAGACGTACGAGCGATCGTTCTTCTTGCGAGTGAAGGTAACGATACCGTCACAAAGTGCGAAGAGGGTGTGATCCTTACCCATACCCATGTTAGCGCCCGGGAAGTGCTGCGTACCGCGCTGGCGAACGATGATGTTGCCTGCTTTAGCGAACTGACCACCCCAAATCTTTACACCAAGTCGTTTGCTTTCCGACTCACGGCCGTTCTTGGACGAGCCGACACCTTTCTTATGTGCCATAGTTCAGAGATCCTTTCTTTTAAGCGTTAACGATTTCTTTTACCAATACCTGAGTGAAGTTCTGACGATGACCGTTCAGCTTCTTGTAGCCTTTGCGACGCTTCTTGTGGAAGACGAGCACCTTTTCGCCACGAACCGAATTGTCCAGAATTTCAACTACAACTTTTGCACCTTCTACTACCGGTGCGCCAACGGTGAATGCACCGTTGTTCTCGATAAGGAGCACCTTACCGAATTCCACCTGAGAGCCTACTTCAGCCTCTTCCATGCGGTGGATGAACAGCTTCTTGCCGGCTTCTGCCTTGAACTGCTGTCCCTGCATTTCTACAATTGCGTACATTTATTCAAAATGTGATAATGAGTTAATCGGGTAGGCGAGCACAACAAATCGTGCGCTTCTTACAGAGCCCACTTGCGAAATCGGCTGCAAAATTACTACTTTTTCCTGAATTGGCCAAATTTTTCTACGTTTTTTTTGCTATTTTATTGGAAATAAATTGCATCTTGCTCCTCTTTACCCCTTTTTTGCGTAAAAACATTGTTTTTTCTTGCATATTTGGAAAAAAAGCAGTACCTTTGCATGCTAATATGGAGAAAACCGATTTTATATTCAGATGCTTTGCATCGGGTAGCAGCGGCAACTGCTATTATTTGGGTACCTTTGAGCGAGGTATCCTTATCGATGCGGGTATCTCTGCGCGCAACATCCATCGTGCGCTCCGCGATATGGGATTGGACTTCTCCCAAATCATGGGTGTGCTCGTTACGCACGACTATGCCGACCATATCCGTGCCGTAGGCACCCTCGGAGAGAAGATTCATCTCCCAATCTATGCCACCCAGCTCATCCATCAGGGTATCGACCGCAACTATGGCGTCAGCCTCAAGCTCCGCACCGCCCGCAAATACTTCGAAAAAGGCGTTCCGTTCGAGCTCTGCGGTATGACTATCAATACCTTTGATGTTTCGCACGACTCCACCGAGTGTGTCGGCTATGTCATTGATTTCATGGGCGAACGCTGCCTTATCGCTACCGACTGCGGTGCCACTTCCCCGGAAATGGCCGAATATATCCGTACCTCCCAGCACATCGTAATCGAAGCCAATCACGACGAGAATATGCTCCTCAACGGTCCGTATCCTACCTACCTCAAGCAGCGCATCCTCTCGCCACGTGGCCATCAGTCCAATATCACTTGTGGCGAAATACTGGCCGACAATTTCCACGAGGGCATTCGCCATATTTTTCTCTGCCACTTGTCCGAGGAAAACAACGACCCCGTTCTGGCGGAGCGTACCGTTCGCGAATACATCGAATCCGTTGGCGCAGAGCTCATTCCTGGCCTTTCAGCCGGTGCCGCAGTGCCCGAGGGCAAGACGTTCCTCACGCCTCTCGATCGCCTCTCTGCTTCGCCTATTTACAAGCTCAATAAGTAGTCTTGGCTCTTGGCTCTTGGTTCTTTGTTCTTGATTCTTTAGCGAGCTTTGCTCGCGGTCTTTAATCTTACAACTTATGGATAGACTCGTAATCATTCCTACTTACAACGAGAAAGAAAATGTAGAGAACATCATCCGTGCGGTGATGGGTCTTCCGCTCGGTTTTCATATCCTTATCATCGACGACGGCTCGCCCGACGGCACGGCCAATATTGTCAAGCATCTGCAGGCTGATGAGTTCAAAAATCAGCTCTTCCTTATCGAGCGTGCAGGTAAGCAGGGCCTCGGTACGGCCTACATCACCGGCTTCAAGTGGGCTATTGAGCACGAGTACGACTACGTCTTCGAGATGGATGCCGATTTCTCGCACAACCCCAACGATCTGCTCAAGCTCTATGATGCTTGTGCCAACGGGGGCGCTGATGTTTCCATCGGCAGCCGTTACATCACCGGTGTCAACGTGGTCAACTGGCCGATGGGGCGCGTACTCATGTCTTACTGCGCATCCATGTACGTCCGCACTGTCCTCGGCGTGGATATTCACGACACCACCGCCGGTTTCGTTTGCTACCGTCGCAAGGTGCTCGAAACCATCGAACTCGACAAGATCCGTTTCAAGGGATACGCTTTCCAGATTGAAATGAAATTCACCGCCCATAAGTGCGGCTTCAAGATTGCTGAAGTGCCTATCATCTTCATCAATCGTGTGCTCGGCACCTCCAAGATGTCCGGCGGCATCTTCTCCGAAGCCCTCCTCGGTGTCATTCGCCTCAAGCTCAGCTCCTGGGTGCGCAAATATCCGCAGAAATAATAAACCTTTCGCAATATCGAAGCATGAAATAAAAAAGGACTGGCCGTTCGGTCAGTCCTTTTCTTTGTTTGTACCCCCGTTGAAGAGGTCTCTATGCGGCAACTTGTCGCTGTAGCCTGTCCGCAGTTCGTGCAGCAGTTCGTCTGTGTACTTCGTCTGGCGGAATCCGTGCCAGGTGCTGCTGTTCGTCACCATAATCCAGCACTCTCCGTCAGGGAAATAATGGATGAGCGCGCTCGTCCCTGCAAACGACCCCGTTCTGGTCCATCCGTTCTCGGGGTTGGTGTCGTTCCATCCGAGTGAGTACAGCTCCGGATCGGAGTAGGCGGTCATCGCCTCTATTGCCTCCTGGCTGAGAATATCCGGTTGTTCCGGCCGGCCGTCTATCGCAGCCATCAGTTTGGCCAGTTCTACTACCGAGGTGCACCATGCACCGGCTCCGGAGAGCACAGTCACGTCGTTGCTCGAATAAGGGTCCAGCTCCTCGCTGTGGGAGTAATAGTGCACTTCCTCCGGCAGGCTTGATTCCAGTTCATTGCCGGCTATATGCATATCATAAATGCCGATAGGAGCCAGAATGCTGTCCGTGATATAAGTCGCATACGGAAGTCCGCTCTTGGTCTCTATGATGCGTGAGAGCAACAGGTAGCCGAAGTTGGAATAGCTATTGGTCGTTCCCGGCGCGTAGCGCAACTTCCGGTTGAGGCTGTAGCGGATATAATCGTCGGCCTCTGGCTTGCGCTCCAGCCCGAGCCCCAGTCTTACCGTTTCCTGCGAGAACATCAAGTCTGTTGCGAAACCTGCCTGGTGACGGAGCAGATGCTCCACCGTGATCAGATTGTGCGCTTTGTCCCGCTGCGATGCTGCATACACCGAATCCTGCAGGATACCATTCGGACCGAACACCTTGTCGCTCAGTTTCAGCTGACCTGCGTCTACGAGCCGCATGATGCCAGTTGCCGTGATCAGTTTCGATACGGAGGCTACGCGCATCAGCATGTGCGGCTCCATCCCGATCGTATCATCGGCTTGCCCGTAACCTTTGGCGTATACCAGCGAGTCGTTCTTTACGATGGCCAGACATGCGCCCTGCATCTCCCATCGCTGCAGATAGTTCTCCACCTTCCTGTCCAGTCCGCGCAGCGCCTCTTCATCGGACAGCTCATTGCGGATGACACTGTTGAGGAAAACCGGCTTTTCCTCGGTGCTTCCCCCGCAAGATACCAATGCCATCAGCAAGGCTGCAGTCAGTATATATCTTTTTAGCATTCTTTTTACGTTCTACTTTCTACTTTCCACATTCTCCCTTCACATCCCCCTCTGTGAGGGGGCTTGGGGGTGTCCCTCTTATTTTTCCCCTTCACATCCCCCTCTGTGAGAGGGCTTGGGGGTGTCACTTTACGCACATATGTCCCGGAATGTCACCGGTTCTGTGCTTGCTTTTCAGTCGGCCGTTGCCGTCGTATCGGTAGAGTACACCGGGGGTAACGTAATCACGCGCGTCGGTCAGATACCAGTCGCCGTCCGTTACGAATATCCCGTACACCGTTGTCAGCTGGTCGGCATTGCTCAGCTCTACCACGTGCTTTTCTCCCTTCTTGAGGTCGTAGAATCCCACTTCGGCCTTGCTGCCGAACTCTCCGCCGTAGTAATAGAGTTTTCCGTCGGCTATCTGCATCTTCGATACGGCAAAACCCATCGGCTTCACTTCAGCTGTCTCCGTCCGTACGCTGTAAAGTTCCGCAGGATGAGTTCCGTAGTCGCCCAGCGAACTTACGAACACCGTTTTCCGCTCCGGATCGTAGGCAACTGCATCCAGGTTTATCGCTACAGTGATCTTCTTCTCTTCCTTGAAGCTCTCCAGTGCAATCACCGAGAGAGTGGAGTCGTATTTCGGTGCCATATAACCTCCCGAATTGGCCACGTACAGATATCGGCCGTCCGAGCATATTCCGTTCGGCTGGAAGCCCACCAGACACGTGTCCTCCACAGTCAGTGTTGCCGTGTCCACTTTCGCTACGTAGCCCCGTTGTTTGTAGTCCGGGTTGCCGTAGTCTATCGGACCGGCATACGAACTCACATACGCATATCCGTCTTCAAAGCAGATGCTCCGGCAGTTGGGAATATCCACCTGTCCGATTCGTCGCGCGTTCAGGTCCATCACTTCCACCTTCCCCGATACGTTGATCACTGCATACAGCTTACCTCCGTAAATCTGTATATCGTTGCCTACGTCGCCCAGTTCTTTCACTACCGTCGGGTTTACGGTCGGGTAAATATTCCGGTAAAGCGTGTCTTGCTTCGGGTCGTAAAAATCGATGCTGGCTTTGTTGCTGCCCATATTCCCTTCGTTCAGCACGAATATTCCGTGCTCGAACTTCAGGTCTTCTGTTGGCACTACCTCCGGCTGTCTGCACGAAGCGGCAACCGCTGCAATCAGCGCCGTCAGTAATATATGTCTTGTTTTGATATTCATTTCAGAAGCTGTATTTCAGTATTCCTTTTCCGTTCAGTCCCGGCATCGGGTAGTTCGGAATCACTTCGTATTGCTGGTTGAAAATATTATTGAATTCCAGTCCGGCTTGCAGCTGTGTATTGCCCAAGTTCCACGTATACGATAGCATGATGTCGCTCGTATACCACGGCTGCACCTTGTTCACCGGGATATTGGCCGACGATGTGTATCGGCTGCCTACGTAGCAGAGCGCATAAGCC
>JAGHUE010000067.1 GCA_018064985.1 Candidatus Colicola faecequi
CAAAATTACAACAAAAATTTGGAATACGCAAATAATCAGCCGATTTTTATCGATTTTTCTGCAAAAGTTCGCGATCGGAGGGCTTTTTTTCCTCGGGAGCGGCCTTCTGATCGGTCGCAGCGGGCGAATCAACAGGCGCAGCGGGTGCATTTTTCTGCGCTTCGGCCTGCTCGGCAGCCGCGAGGGCATCGGCTTCGGCCTTCATCACGCGGCGAATGGAGTCGGTGAAGAAAGAAATGGCTTTCTGCTGCTCAAAGAGCGGGTCGCGCATATGAGTGCGTCGGGTTTCCCACACTTTGTGAGCAGGGATATCATCTGCAGAGGGCTCCTCAAGGAGGTGGAGACTGTCGCGCCGCATACGTTCCTGATAGCCCGTGAGGAAGGCCAGTTGGCGGTCTTCATAATCGAACATCTCCTGGAGGTTGCGCAGCACCTTGGGGTAGACGCGTGTGAAATAAGCGGGATGGTCGGTATACCAGACGAGCGACGAATCGAACTCGGCCTGGGTGACGCCATTGCGCTCAAGGACGGTCTGATAATAGATCATCACGTCTTTGTCGTGTCCGTAGGTATAGCCGGCGAGCTGGAGGATACCCTCGGTGCGATGCACGTCGGTGAGCACCTGCACCATCTTCCGGTTGGAGAGCACTCCTTTCGGCCGGCGGGCGCAGGAAGACACCAGCAGGCAAAGGAGGAGGACACCCCAGAGCCCCCTCAAAGAGGAGGATGAGAGAGAGGATGCTATTTTGCGGAATATAGACATATGACGGGATCGGGAAGCCAAACAGACACAATTTGATGCAGGAATGCCAACGTGCAGCAAGACAGGCAAGAGTTACCCCTTCGTTGAAGGGGACAGAGGATGTCATTCCTCTTCTTTCTTCGGCTTGGAAAGGGAGTCGTTGAGCGGCTGGCGGAAGAAAAGCAGGATGAGCGCCACAGCCACGGTGATGCACGAATCGGCGAAATTGAATACGGGGCGGAAGAAAAGCACCTCTCCCGCAGCGTTGTGAATGAGCGGGAAATAGAGCATGTCTACCACGCGGCCGTAGAAGAAAGAGCCGTAGCCCTGGCCGAAAGGAACGAGCGCAGCCACCTCGTAAGGGGTGCTCTGCGTAAAGATCATGCCGTAGAAAAGGCAGTCGATGATATTGCCGAGAGCACCGGCCGTAATGAGCGATATGACGAGGATATAGGCGGTCTTGTAGCCCTTGCGGATAAGGTCGTGCAGATACCATCCGAGGAGGCCCACAGCCAGCATACGGAAGAGCGTGAGGAATAGCTTGTCGAACCATTCGATGCCGAAAGCCATGCCGTTGTTCTCCACGAAGCAGATCTGCCACCAGGGGAAAATCTCCACGCTCTCGCCGAGACGGAAGTGGAGCTTCACATATAGTTTGATTGCCTGATCGATGAGGAGGAGCAGGAAGATAACGCCCGCAACCATCCATCCTTTCTGTCGGTTGTTCATGAAACCAAGGGAGAGTTTGTCAATTTGTGAATGTGTAAATTTGAAAATTTTTCAGCGAACGGTAAGCTCGAGGATCAAAGATTGAATGCCTTGCGGATGTCGCCGACGCGGTCGAGTTTCTCCCAGGTGAAGAGCTCCACCTCGCGGGTGAAGGGCTGCCCGTTCTCGTCGATGAAGCGCTTCTCTTTGATGCGTGGAGAGCGACCTACGTGGCCGTAGCGTGCGGTCTCCTCGTACATCGGCTGACGGAGCTTGAGAGCGGCCTCGATAGCGCCCGGACGGAGGTCGAAGAGCTGACCGAGCTTCTCGGCGATCTGCTGGTCGGAAAGCGCCACTTTGGCGGTGCCGTTGGTATTGACGCAGAGGCTGACGGGCTGAGCGACACCGATAGCATAGCTGACCTGCACGAGTGCCTCTTTGGCCACGCCTGCTGCCACGAGGTTCTTGGCCATCCAGCGTGCAGCATAAGCGGCCGAGCGGTCGACCTTGCTGGGGTCCTTTCCGGAGAAAGCGCCACCGCCGTGGGCACCACGACCGCCGTAGGTATCGACGATGATCTTGCGTCCGGTGAGACCGGTATCGCCGTGAGGACCGCCGATGATGAACTGGCCGGTGGGGTTGACGAAGAGTTTGGCACCCTTTTCCCCTGCGGGTGCAGCGAGTTCGGCGAGGAACCGGTCGAAGAGTTCCTTATAGCGGGAGTCGCGGGAGAGGACGCGGGGGAAGAGGATCTCTATCATGTCGCGGCGGATCTGCTCCTGGCTGACTTCGGGGTCGTGCTGGGTGGAGATGACGATGGTGTCGATGCGCACGGGCTGATTGTTGTCATCGTATTCGATGGTCACCTGGCTCTTGGTGTCGGGGCGGAGGTAGGTCATCTGCTGCTGCTCTTTGCGAATACGCGCCAAGGTGAAGACCAGCGTGTGGGCGATGTCGAGTGTGAGGGGCATGTAGTTGTCGGTTTCATCGGTAGCGAAGCCGAACATCATACCCTGGTCGCCGGCGCCCTGCTCGAGGGCCTCGCCGCGGCTGACGCCCATGTTGATATCGGAGGACTGCTCGTGGAGTGCGGTGAAGATACCGCAACTGTCGGCCTCGAATTTGTATGCCGATTTGGTGTAACCGATGCGGCGGATGGTGTTGCGTACGATACCCTGTACGTCGATGTAAGACTTGCTGGTTACCTCGCCAGCTACGATCACCTGACCGGTGGTGACCATGGTCTCGCAAGCCACGTGCGAGTTGGGATCATTCGCGAGAAAGTTGTCGAGGACAGCGTCGGAAATCTGGTCGGCCACTTTATCGGGATGGCCCTCAGAAACGGATTCGGAAGTAAAAAGATATGCCATTGTAGTGTAGTAAAAAAAAAGCCACAAGCCGACTGTTTAGCGCTTGTGGAAACAAGTTTTAGCATTTTTTAGCGAGGTTGCAAGCAGTCAAATCCATCCTCGTTGTGACACCCTTCATTCGAAAGGGACTGCAAAGGTACGAAGATTTTTTGGATTGGCCAAATTTTCTCTAAAAAAAACGCATTGAGAAGCGCATATTGCTCAAGAAGTCGGGAAATTGAGCGGTGTAGACAAGAACCTAACAGAAGAGGAAAAGCATTTTCACGTTGACAGATTTAGCAGGGTTGAACAATCGGATCAGTTAGCGGTGGAGGTATCATGTAGGTCGCACGGAAGTCCCATCTACTTCCCATGGACGTCGCATGAGGGTGGTTTCGAAATCGAGTGCAAATATACGGCGAACATTTAGCTTTTTCCAAATTTTTTCGCAAAAAAATGCAAAAAAAATTTACACTCCTCATTTTTCACTGCATTTTTGCATTCCTGCATTATTTTGTATCTGATTCGGGGGCTTTTTTTTATATACACCTATATTAATA
>JAGHUE010000062.1 GCA_018064985.1 Candidatus Colicola faecequi
TCGTGGCCGAGCTTCTCAGCGGCACGTTCGCCGTAGCGCACGGCACGCGAGTCGCACCAGATGATGGAGTCGCGCAAGGGCTTGCCTTCGGCGTCGAGGCACACGAGGCCGTGCATCTGATAGCTGATGCCGATGGCTTTCACCTCGGCCGCTGCCTCGGGATGGCGCTCGAAGAGCTCATGAGCCGCCAGCTTGAGATTGTCATACCACATCTCGGGCGCCTGCTCGGCAAAACCGGGTTCGGGCGAGGAGATCACTTGTTCGGTCTTGGGGAAAAACGTGGCGTCGAGGCACTGACCGTTGGCCTCATTCACCAATGCTGCTTTGACAGACGAGCTGCCGATGTCGAAACCTAAAAGCATAAGTTGAAGCCCCTTTCCTGCCCTACGGGCATCCTTAATAAGGAATTCTATGATGTCCACCGGACATCAACTGCCCCGCTAAAGAAGGCGCTGGGGCGTCATCCTAAAAGGGCAAGGAACCGTAGCGGATCGGGAATATTTAATGATTAAAAGACGGCAAGCAAAGCTTGCTGAAAGACAAAAGATGAAAGACGAAAGACTTTTTATTTTTTGAATCGGATGATCTGGAAGGTGCGGGCGGGAACGGAGAGCTCGGTGTTGGCCGCAATGCGGAGCGGCTCGGCGAGCTGACGGGGAGCCACGAGCTCCTCTTCCAGACCGATATTGTCGGCTTCATCGCCGGCCGAGAGGCGGGTGACCGCTGCCTTATGCGAGCCGCGGAGACCGTCGAAATGGAGGGTGACGGGCTTCTCTTCGGCGGATACGTTCACGAGCTTCACGATCACCTCTTTCGAAGCGGCATCATAAACAGCCGAAGCGTAGAGGCTGTCCTGACCGGCCACGGGGAGGCTGCCCTGCACGGTGGGGAGCACGTCGGTGCCCTTGTTGCAGGAATAGAGTTGCTGCACGTAGTAAGAGGCGGTGCGGTAGGTATGGAGCGGGTCGAACCAGATGAGGTCGGGGCGCCATTGCCAGCCTTCCACCTGACCGAAGAGCGGCGCGTACGTAGCCAGGCGAACCACGTCGGCATTGCGCTCGAGGCCGGTCATGAAAGCGGCTTCGCAGAGGGCTGCCCAGAAGCAGTTGACCGAATGGAAGAGCCCATGCGCATGGCAGGCATACTCGCCGGCGAACACTTTCGGACCGGTGCGGGGATAGTCGTCGTAGCGGCAGGCGTTGCCGAGGAACCACTCGGGGCTGTTGTAGAAATGCTCATCCACGAGGTCGCTTTCGAGCTTGCGCATCTCGCCCCACATATAGTCGAACATCTCGCCTTCGGGCGATGCGCCGGCGGTGCCGACGAGCTGAATATCAGGATACTTGGCGCGAATCTGGTCGGAGAACATCTTCAGGCGCGGGGAAACGAACTCGCCCCACTGCTCGTTGCCTACAGCCAGGTACTTGAGGCCGAACGGTGCGGGGTGTCCCATCTCTGCACGGATAGCCGCCCACTTGTTGGTGGCGGGGTCGCCGTTGGCAAACTCGATGAGGTCGAGCGCATCGTCTACGTAGGGCTGGAGCTCATCCAGCGGCACAAGCCACTCGCCCTCTGTGGTGGGATCGTTGGCAAACTCGCAAGCCATGCCGCAGTTGAGCACCGGCAGCGGCTGGGCGCCGATCTCCTCGGCGAGGAGGAAATATTCGTAGAATCCGAGGCCGTAAGACTGGAAATAGTCGGGAGCCGGACGGTCGCCCATTGAATTGCGCCAGCGGTTCTCGTTGAGCGGACGGTTTTCCACCGGGCCCACCGTGTTCTTCCACTGGTAGCGGGTAGCGAGGGTGTTGCCCTCGATGATGCAGCCGCCGGGGAAGCGGAAGACGCCGGGATGGAGGTCAGCCAACGCTTGCGCGAGGTCGGCACGCATGCCGTTCTCATGCCCGTTGAACGTGTTTTCGGGGAAGAGGCTCACGTGGTCAATCTCCACGGCCGCACCGTCGTGAGACAGCTTGAGTTGCCCTTTGGCCGTTTGGGAAGCCGTAAGCACGGCGGTATATTTCTGCCATTCGGCCGACGAAACGGAAACGGATGCCTCAGCGATGTTGTCTTCGCCGGCCAGAAGCGACAAGCGAAGCATAGCTTCCTCGCCTTCGGCCGAGCGTGCCCAAACGGAGAAGCGGTATTTCTCGCCTTCGAGAAGCCCCATGCCGAAGAAGCCCTCGTTACGGATGCTCGAAGCGTCTTCCATGCGAAGTGCATGCGGGTTTTTGTCGAACGGAGAGGTCTCCGTTACGGAGACGTTGCCTTCGGCTGTCCAGCCCATCAGACGGTCGGGAAACTCGAACGAGCGGTTCTTCACCAGCTCGGCATAGAGGCCGCCGTCGGCAGCGTAGTTGATGTCTTCAAAGAAGATGCCGTACATGTCGGGGTTGACCTGGCAGACGGGGTGCTTCACGTCGATGCAAATAGCCCCTTCGGGAGCGGGCTGAGTGGAGCAGGAAGCGAGCGCCAGAAGGGCGAGCGCTGCGATGAGAAGTTTCTTCATATTCATTTCAGAGGCTTATGTTGCAGTTAGTCAGAGCGCCACGAACGATGATCTGCGCGTGGCCGTTGAATGCCGGGAAATCGAAGGCGGTCTTGCCGAGCCAGCAACCGGCCGTGATGTGGCAGGCGGGATTGCCGTTGCCGCAGCCGAGCACCTCGGTTCCCTCGGGGAAGGAGAGATGCAGTGTGTCAGAGGCAGTAGCGGCAAAATGGCCTTTCTTATCGAGAAGCGTGAGGTCGATGACGGTGACGTCGCCGAAGCACGATATATCCTCCTTGATCTGCGCAGCCGGACCGGCGGTATAGACGGTCTCTACAAGCGCGCGCTTGCCGGCCTTGTAGCCCACGGCTTTCACGCTGCCGGGCTTATAGACGGTGTGCCAGCAGAGGTGACCGTTCTTGGGCATCGGTTTCCTGCCGAGCGAGCGGCCGTTGACGACGAGCTCTACGGCGTCCATATTGGAGTACACCCACACGTCGACAGAATCGCCCTCGTGGCCCTCCAGATTCCAATGCGGGAGGATATGGAGCACGGGCTCGCTGGTCCAGCAAGATTTCAGGTAGAATGCCTCATCCTTCGGGAATCCGCAGGCGTCGAGGATGCCGAACTCGGAGCCGACAGCCGGATACGACAGCGGATTGGGTTCGCCCATGTAGTCGAAGCCCGTCCAGTAGAAGAGGCCGGCGAGCCAGGGGCGCTCGAAATAGAATTTCCAGCCGCGTTCGATCTGCGAACTCATCTCGAACACCTCCGCGTCGTCTCTACCGCGGAGTGCGGAGGGGACGATACCCACGGGGTAGTTCATAGAGCCCATGCGGCCATTGCCCTTGTCCAGCGCTTCTTTCTGAGAGAGGCGGTAGATGCCGCGGGTGCCGCAACCGGTAGTCTCCTCGGAGCCGTAAGCGATGCGGGCGGGGAACTGTTCGCGCTCACCTTCCACGTCGTTCTGCATGATGTAGTTGTAGCCGGCCACGTCTACGCCGCGGATGATATTCGGGCCGCTGGAAGTAGCCACCGTAGAGGGGCGCGACGGGTCAAGCTCATGCACCCAGGAGGTCATGCGGCGGGCTATCTTCTCGCCTTTGTCGGTCCACTCGATGCCCCACTCTTCGTTGCCCACGCTCCAGAGGATGATGCACTTATGATGCATGTCGCGGCGGATCATCTCTTCGAGCACGTGGCGCTGATCGCGGTTGGAGCCCATCAGGCGCACTTCTTCTATCACGTACATTCCGAGCGAGTCGCAGAGGTCGAGAAAATCTTCGGAGGCGGGGTTGTGGGAGCAACGGATGGCATTCACGCCCAGCTCCATGAGCTTACGCAGGCGATATTCGATAAGGCCCTTCGGCACAGCCACACCCACGCCGGCATGGTCCTGATGGAGGTCTACTCCGAGGAGCTCCACCTTCTTGCCGTCGACGAGGAAACCTTCCGTGTTGCTCCAGCTGTAGCGGGCCGTTTCGGGGGCCGTACGAGGAGCAACCTCTTCGCCCGTCTCAATCCAGACAGGGCGGTAGATGCCGGCACCTTCGTAGAACCAACCCTCTTCAAGAGAAGCATCTACCCGTACACAAACGAAATTGTCGTCGCCCGGGTTGAGGAAATCGGTAATATCGTAGGTCTGGCGGAGGTAACCGCTCTCTTCGCGGCCGAGATAGAATCCGTTCACCCACACGCGGGCATCGCGGAAAATACCGTCGAAAACGATGCGCGTAGGGCCTTCGAGCATACGGCTGTCGGCCGTAAACGTGCGGCGATACCAGCCCACGCTCGCAGCCGGATATTTCCAACCTACGGTGTGGTAGCCATGCGAATGGCTGGCGCCTTGGGCGAACGGCAGAGAGGGCACCCAGTCGTGGGGAACAGTTACTGTCTGCCAGTTGTGATGAGCGGCGGTTGCGCTATCGCCTTTCTCCTCCGTGAACTTGGGCGAATAGGGGCCCTCGTTGTGGATGCTGTTGCACTTGGTGAGGTAGTTGAAATACTCCGTACCGAAGCCGAAATCATAGCGCACATCCGTAGCGCTGCCGAAGCAGAAGCGCCATCCGTCGGTGAGGTAGGTGCGCTGCTGAGCAGCAGCCAAGAGGCAGCAGCCGAGCAGGATGAGGAGAATATGTGAGCGAAGCTGACGCATCGGGGAAAGTTATCAGTAAGTGAGACGATAAACGACTACGTCGTGAGCCGGGATGGTCACGCGGCGCGATTTGGAAGAATCGGCCTCGTCTTTGTGGCTCCAGAGGTTGCGCACCCGGTAGGTGTGCGAAGCGCTCTTGAACGCATGGCCCGAGAGGTTGTCATACATGTTGAACGAGCTGAAATCGAGGTTGATCTGGCGATCGGTGAGCGTACGGTTGAGAATACAGAACGCCCAATCGCCATTCTGAAGCGGCTTGAGCCAATACTCAAGGCCGGACTCTACGCGGTAGCGAAGGCCCTGAATGCCGAGCGCGTCCTGATCGACGGCAATCATCTCTTTGTTGAGGATGATATCCATCGTTTCGCGGCTCATGTTGCGGATATCGTTGCCGAGGATAAGGGGAGCGGCCATCATGCACCACATGGAGAAATGTGCGCGGTCTTCGTTGACGGACATGCCGTTGCCCACCTCCATCATGTCGGGATCGTTCCAATGGTTGGGCCCTGCGAAGCGGCGGAGAGGTTCGTTCTTATCGAGAATCTGGAGCACGCCGAGCGATTTCCATCCGCCGAAATCGAGCTCGCAATCGAAGCAGCAATTGACGTCGCCGGTGGTGCGCCAGAGATGGCCTACCTCCTGTGCCCAGGAGTAAGCGCGGGTGTCTCCCCACTCGCAGAGCGAGAAGACGATGTCGCGGCCGGATGCGCGGAGCGCCTTAGCCATCAGCGAATAAGCGCCTTTGGAATTGACGTTCTCGGTGTTGCACCAGTCGTATTTGAGGTAGTCTACCCCCCAGCGTGCATACTGGAGCGCATCCTGATATTCATGACCGAGGCTACCGGGCTTGCCGCCGCAAGTGGCACTGCCGGCATCGGAATAGATACCGAGCTTGAGGCCCTTCGAATGCACATAATCGGCCAGGGCTTTGATACCGCCCGCAAAACGCACGGGATCAGCCTGGATGAAGCCGTCGGCATCGCGCTCGCCATGCCAGCAGTCATCCATATTCACATACGTATAGCCTGCGTCGAGAAGACCCTTTTCGGCCATTGCATCAGCAATCTCGCGAATGAGCGTTTCGTTGATATCACATGCGAAGAGGTTCCACGACGACCAACCCATCGGAGGCGTAGGGCAGAGATTGGGCTTTTGCGGAACGGACTCGCTAAACTTAACAGGTTGTGGGTCTTGCGCAAGCGTCAGGGTAGTAAAAAGAACCGCAGCGGATATGGCAGATAAGAGTTTTCTCATAAAAAGACGTGTTTTTTATCCTTCGATAGTAATGATATGTCCGGCTTCATCATATTTCAGCTCGCATACCTTGAGCGAGCGGCACCAGGATTTGCCGCCGGACGGAACGGAATCGTGGTGGAAGAGATACCATTTACCCTCCCACTCTACGATGCAATGATGCGTGGTCCAACCGGCCTTGACCGGAGTAAGAACCACACCCTGATAGACAAACGGTCCGTACGGATTGTCGCTGACTGCATAGCAGATCATGTGCGTATCGCCGGTGGAATAGGAGAGGTAGTATTTGCCATTGTACTTATGCATCCAGGAAGCTTCGAAGAAGCGATACGGATTGTCGGCCGTAAGCAGTTTGCCCTCGGCATCTACAATCTCTACCGCACGCGGTTCTTCCGCAAACTCGGTCATATTCTCCGCCATGCGGACAACGCGCGGCAGGATTGCCGGTTCGTTGCCTTGCGGCAGATAAGGCGCTTCAACGGCTTTGTTATTCACATAACGCTGAAGCTGACCGCCCCAGATACCGCCGAAATACATGTAGTACTCGCCATCAGCATCATCTTTGAAGCACGCGTAATCGATCGAGTAGGAGCCATGGATCGGATACGGCATGCAACGGAACGGGCCGGTAGGCGAATCGCTTATCGCTACACCCATGCGGAAGATATCATTGCGGTCCTTGAGGGGGAAATACAGATAATACTTGCCATCGCGCTCCTGAATATCGCAATCCCACAACTGGCGGCCGGCCCAGGGAATATCCTCGAGAGAAAGAATGACGCCATGATCGGTCACCTTGCCGGTCATCGGGTCGCCGTCGATAGTGAAGACGTGGTAGTCCTTCATATCGTATTGGTCGCCGTTGTCGTTCTCCGAATCCGTGCTGTCCCAATCGTGAGAAGGATAGATATGCAATTTGCCGTTGAAGATATGAACCGAAGGATCGGCATGGTAATCTTCCGGAATAAGATAGCGTTTCATTATGTTTTCAGTTTTTTATTCGACGTTTTCAAAGTTTAAACATTCCCTGGCGGTCAAACGGCAGCGGATAGTCCGTACGGCCCGGAATCGGGAAATCGTTCTTCCACGAAGAAGCATCCGTTACACCCCAGAACGTGACGCGACGCACATGGTCGGCATGGCGGTTCACCACATCAAAAAGGGCTTTATAGCGTGCTTGCCAAGCATGCAACGCTTCAGCCGGAACGCCATCCACGTAGGGATCTTTTTCCGGAGTATATTCAAGGCGCGTAGCCACATCGGCGCCGGCGTAGGGGTTAGGCAAAATCGAGATATCGGTCTCCGTAAGCTGCACATCCACACCGGCTGCGATGAATGCCTCCATCGATGCCTCATACTCGCTCATCTCCGGGAAATCCATACCGATATGCGTCTGAAGACCGACGGCATCAATACGGATACCTTTGCTCTTGAGGCGCTCGATCATGGCCACCACGGTAGCGCGCTTGCCGGGAGCAGCCATGGAATAGTCGTTGTAGTACAGCTCGGCATCCGGGTCGGCCTCCATGGCGCACTGGAAGGCCCAATCAATGAACTCCTCACCCATGATCCGGTAGAAATCGCTCTGGCGGTAAGAACCGTCTTCTTCAATGGCTTCATTGACGACATCATATCCCTTGATCTGTCCGCGGAAATGCTGATAAACAGTAGTGATATAAAGGCGGATATTCTCGCGGAGAGTGGCCTCGTCTACAAGATTGCCTTCTTGGTCGCGCGTGATCCATTTCGCACATTGCGAATGCCATATCGGGCTGTGGCCGATCACCGTCAGATGGTGCTTCTGCGCATACGCAACAAACTGATCGCCGAGCACAAAATCCCACACCCCCTTTTCGGGAGCTACGATCTCCGACTTGAGGCAGTTTTCGGAGGTAATACAATTGAACTGATGGGGCACAAGCGCAGCCTCCATCATAACCTGATCGCGATTGCCGACAAGGGCATAGCTGCCATCTACCGGATGGTCCGTAAGGCCCAAGTCTGCAGCCACCTGCCATTGGTTGACCGTTGCACCGATGAGAATATGTTCGGCAGGAATAAACTGGCGGAGCAGCATATCCGGCTGCGGAGCGGCTGATTGTTTGCAGGAAAAGAGGCTTACTGCCAGCAAACACAACGCATAGATTTTCGGCATGAAAGATTTTTTCATTTTCGGAAAGACTGATTATTTATTGGCTTCACGTTCAACAATAGCTTGGTTGATCTCATCGATTTTCTCATCGGTCAGTTCGTATTGAGAAATGATGATGATAGCCAGCACAAGCAAAGCTGCCGGGATAACGCACACCAGCCAGAGGATGCCCTCTTCTGCCATAGGTGTCTGCTCCGCAACTTGCGTGTTGTAAGACACATAAGCCAATACAGCGGGAGCAACCACGCTGCCTAACGTCATACCTGCTTTGAAGAAAATGCCGGTAAGCGCATTCACGATGCCGGCTATTCGGCGCCCGCTATGCAGCTCACCATAAGAGATCACCTCAGGCACAAGCGCCCACATATAGCCGGTAGCAACGATCACGCCCGTCGACTTTACAAACTGAGCGATGTATACCCAAACCATGCTGGGGGACTCCATCTTACCCACAATATAGAGCATCATCATACCTGCAATCGCTACGGAAAGGAAGATATAGAACATGTTCTTCTTGCCGACGGCACGCTTGATAGCCGGCACCAGCGGGAGGAAGATGAACGAAGGTATCGAACCAAGGCCCATGAAAATAGCCAACTGCTCGGCACTGCCGTGCATATTGCTGTTGATGAAATACGCTCCGGCTGCATTGCCGATCGACATCATGGCAAAAGCCGTAATGAAGAAATAAGCGATAATGCGCAAAGGCTTGTTCTTGAA
Source organism: Candidatus Colicola faecequi (assembly GCA_018064985.1). Taxonomy (GTDB): domain Bacteria; phylum Bacteroidota; class Bacteroidia; order Bacteroidales; family Paludibacteraceae; genus Colicola; species Colicola faecequi. Next base: position 8,767 of record JAGHUE010000062.1, read on the forward strand.
GAACTCCATCCAGAGGTCGCTTACCTTCACGTTAGCGCTCTCTTTAGCGTCCATCACCACGCGCTCCTTACATTGCGAGAAGCAGAAGATGAGGAGCGCCAGACCTACGCACGCATAGATACTCATCGTTACAAACCACGCGTGCGGATCTTTGGGCAGACCGCCCTGCTCTACTGCATCCGGGGCAATACGCGCGATAAACAGCGGCAGACCGGAACCCACAGCAAGACCGCCGCAGTTGGCCAGAAACATACGTACGGAAGTGAGAATCGTAATCTCATTCGTATCGCGAGTCAGAGACGAGTTGAGTGCGCCATAGGGTACGTTGATAAACGTATAGAGCAACGTCATACCGATGTACGTTACGTATGCATAGGTCAGCGACGGAGCG
>JAGHUE010000003.1 GCA_018064985.1 Candidatus Colicola faecequi
ATAATATATATAGGGTATGCCGATAGAGAGATATATGCTCCGTTGACTGCATTACCAGCCTACGTTCATAGGGTATAATCTCAGCCTTACGGCACCCCCGCGTTTTTTTGCTGCTAAAATCTCAGCAAAAATTTACTTTGTTTTTTTGTTCAATCGGTAAGCGAAACTTACATACCAGCCCCATTCGTTCATCTTGCTGGAATCCAATACGCGGTTGCGTACCAGATTGTTCAAGCCGAAGTCATAGCCGGCCACCAAGCGGTAGCAGTCCCACTCTAAGCCGCCACCAAGCCCCATCTGCACGTTCGTGCGGAAAAGTTCCGGCTTCACCTGCTGCTCCAGCCCTGTTGCATCCGTGTACGTATAGCCGCTGTAGCGGTTGTGGTTGCCCGTCTGCACGCCTTCCTTCTGAAGCCACTCGCGAGCCGGATCGCTCAAGTGATCATGTACAAAATCGAGCTGTGCCAAACCGACCTCCACTTTTGGGCCTGCAAAGAAGAACATATTCAGCTCTTTCCAGAGCTTCTGAGTATAATATGCACGAACCGGCACTTCCAGATAATACTGGTTGAAGCCGTGGCGCAGATACTCTTTCTGCAGATTCTGCTGATCCATCGAACGCCAATGCTGCTCTATCTGCCCGTAAGTCAGGTTGAGCGCAAGCCCCGTTTGGATGCTGAAATGCACAGGCAGATTGAAATCGGCCGTAAAACCGAGCTTCAGACCATGAAGGAACGGATTAGCCCAATTGTCAGAGCGCTGTTGGTTCTGCACGTAACCGGCCTCCACGCGGTAATCGACGGAAAACTTGTATTCCTCCTTCACTTTCTGCTCCTTGCGGGTAGGATCGAAAAACTCGGCCTGGCGGTTGATTTCACCTGCACCGATTTTAGCGCGTTCCTCTTCCGAAAGTTGCGCAAACATTGGCAAAGCCAATAGGAGAATATTCAGTATGATGACGAGTCTTTTCATGCTTCGCTATAATATGGGGTACAAAGGTACAACTTTTTTTTGGATTATCAACAAAATTAGCCCGAAAATCAATTTTCTTTCTTAAAAATTTGCACATTTGCTTAAAATATGTTAATTTTGCAGCGTCTAAATGCAGACATTCTCGTAAAAAACAACAAAAACTTTTCTAAACTCAATTCAATTATGAAGAAGCTTATGATTGCTTGCGCTCTCATGCTGAGCGCTATCGCTTTCACCGCTTGCAATGGCGAAGGCTGCTACAAGATCACTATGAAGACTGGCGAACAGTCCAACGTTGTTTATGTTTATGGCAACTCTGAGGACATCGACGTTGTTGTAGACAAGGCAAAAGCTGCTGCTGACCTCCTTGGCGTTAAGTTCAGCGCTCACCGTCAGAAGGTAAACAAGAGCCAGTCTGACTGCCACAACTAATTCGCTTTTTCCTCGCAAAAAGTTAGCAGAAAGTGCAAAAATCAAGCGCTTTCTGCTTTTTTTATGCCAAAAATCCCGCATTTTTACCCATTTTTACACTTTTTACGCGGAAAAATTTTGCCAATTCAAAAAATTGTATTACCTTTGCACCCGCTTTCCGAGAAAAGCATGGCGCGTTCGTATATCGGTTAGTACTTCAGATTTTCATTCTGGAAAGAGGAGTTCGACTCTCCTACGCGCTACACGGGTGAATTTTTATTATGGCAGCTACGCGCTGCCAATTTAATGTAACACGATTTAGTTAACAGGGTATCGAGAATGCCCGATTTTGTAGAACTTTAAAACAAAACAAGCAAGATGGCAAACCATAAGTCCTCCTTGAAGAGAATCCGCCAAACTGAGAAGCGCAACCTTTTGAACCGCTACTACGCTAAGACCATGCGTAACTTCGTTCGCGATCTCCGCAAGACTACCGACAAAGCAGAAGCTGCTGCTATGCTCCCGAAGGCTGCTAAGATGTTGGATAAGCTCGCTAAGCGTAACATCATCCACACCAACAAGGCTGCAAACCTCAAGTCGAAGCTCGCTAAGCACGTTAACAAGCTCGCTTAATTCGACGGTTCTGGCAAACGATACAAGAGACATTCTTCGGAATGTCTCTTTTTTTGCTTTTACATTACATTCCGAGTAGACGCACAGTAGACGTAGAGTAGACTTCCATTGGTACTACATTGGTACTACTAGCGACTCTCGTGCGACTCTCATGCGACTTTTCCAAAGCACCATCACCCTATCTTTCCGCCAAACAATAATACAAAAAACGGGCACCTTGGGAAGGGTGCCCGCGAAAAAATAAAGGTTTTTTCTGGAAGGTTACTCCTGAACTCGGGAAGTAACAATATAATCAGCTATTGCGGTAAACTTTCGGGGTCACACCTGTATGCGACTTGAAGAAACGATTAAAGAAAGCCACATTCTCAAAACCGAGCGCGAAAGCGATTTCCTTGATTTGCAGCGAGGAAATCTTCAGCTGCGCCTTTGCATCCGTCAGAATAGCATCGGTAATCATGTCGCCGGCTGTTTTGCCGCTGTAGCTCTTGATGGTGGAGCAGATATGCGGCAATGTCAAACGCATAGCATCCGCATACTGCGAAACATGATGCCACTCGTGATAGTGTTTCATCACCAGATCAGCATACTCATAGTAAATCTCGGCCTTGCGATCGGCAGCACGCTCCGGCTCTGCTTCAAACTTATGAACATATTCCACATATGCGCTATGAAGCATATTAAAAACGTGCACCATCGACGACGAATTAAGCAGCGACGGACGAGTATTAGAAGCCTGAATCATCAAGTCTGCCATACCTTTGAACACGTCTGCCTGATCCGGTTTCAGGTCTATAATCGGAGTCTTCACCTGCAATTGTGCCATCGGAAGACGGCTCGAGTAGGTGTTTTTCTCCAGGAATTTTGAGGAGAATATGATATAATAGACGAGCGCATCCTCGGAAAACTCGTGCACCAGGAAGAAACTGCCCGGCTTGAGTGCTACAGCCTGACCGGCATGAACGGAATAGGTGGTAATGTCAACGGTCGCTTTTGCGGAACCGCTTACCATGAGCGCATATACACCGCACATGATTTTGCAGGGGAAAGTGGCGTACTCGTTGAGCACTTTGCCGGTTGCATCGCCGATCAGGTAATCAAACGGGCAATCGAGCAGAGGGATTTTATTTTCTGACATAGTATTGATGATGATTCGAAACAACGCAAAGGTAATGCTTTTTTTTCAAATCAGCAACTATTCTGTCTATATTTTACAAAAAACGTGTGATTTCTTCCGAAAATCACACATTTCTACCTGTTTCAACCCGCAAAAATAAACTTTTTTTAAGATTTCTATAATCCGATGCGGAAGCGAAAACGCACGCCCCAACGAGCAGCCGAAAGGTCTTGACGATTCGTAAGTCTCCAGATGCTGTACACATCGCACACCCGGAAAATATTACCCAAACCGACACCCATTTCCACATAAGGCACACGCAATGGCTGCATCCTGTCTGCCCCGAAGAACTCCGTATAGTCGATAACAGACCGATGTTTATCGGACAGTCCGCCATAAGCAACTTTCATCTCCACCAACTCATGCAGACGGGCATACCGAACACCGGGAATCTGGTTGAACAGAATTCCCTTTCCATCCCAATGCAAATGAGCAAAAACATAGCGATCAGCCGCATACTGATAGCTGTTCATAAGCGTAAAACGTTCATCGGAATAGGTGTAACCCGAATTACCGTTCATAATAGATAGAAGCGGATAAGGCACACGCCCAAGCACCAGACCGGCTTCAACAAGGTATGTGAGCCGGCCGCCCAACCCCATATGTACATCCTGACGGATGAGAAGGTTGAGCAAACCGTACATCCGGTACGAAGGCATCTCCTCCAATTGATAACTGCCCATCTCTGCGCCTATGAACACGGTGGGATACTGTGAATAGAGGCGTCTGCGGCGCATGAAGAAGTCGGCCGAGCGTTCGCCCCATCCCAAGCGGAGGATTCCTCTGATAGACGCATACCGATAAGACGGCATATCGTAGTAATGATAAAGCACTGGATTGCCGAAACCCTGATGGCCGAGTTGAACGGACAGCTGCGTTTCCACCTGTGGGCGGATACCATCTGAGGCACACCAGTCGTTCTCTGAAAAGAAACGAACCTCGCGCTTTCGCGCCAAAGGGACAAACGAGGCTGTACGGTTGGGAATGCCGCCAAAAAGACGATCTGTAAAGCGACGGTTGTCAAGTTCTATACCATCTTCCACCTTGAGCGCTCCAAAAGCACTCACGTCCTGATCGGCATAGCGGTCGGAGAGGCTAACACCGATCAGATGCCTGCGCTCTGCAGGCAGGATACCTTGCAACTCCAAACGATATTTCACACCTCGGTCACGAATGCCGTAACCGACTGAACCACCGATACTGAAGTACCGGCAGAACCTCTCATTCGTACGGAACGGTAAGCCCAGATGCACCTGCTCCACTCGGTTGAGCCCGAATATATCTGTAGCACGACCAATATCAACGGGTGTCCCGGTCGGGATATAGCCCGTGTAGAGACTGATGGCCGCCCAACGGGCTACACGGAAAAGAGGGAGCTCCATCAGGCTGTCGGTTATAGCCGCTACGAGCGAATCGTCGGGCAACGCTATCGCTTCCGGCTGGCGTTCTCGCACATAAACCGTAGTTGCAGAGTCAAGTGCCAACACTGTATCAGGATGCAACCCTTCTGGCGCAACGCTCCGCCGGCTGGCAAGCAGAGAGGGAAAGAGATGCGAAGTATCTGTCTTAACAGCAATCTCCATCAGCGTTGTGAGGTTCTCCTCACGCAGCCGCGAGTCAGGACCATAGGAGGCTTTGTAGCGGAGGTCTGTCAGGTAATTGACGTTCACTTCACGCGCAACCTGTGCCTGTACCTCGCGAAGGGCATACGTCGCAGAGTCGATTTCCAGCGTTCCCGAGAGAGTCGGATTGAAACTGTTTTTCGGAACAAAGCGCACCCGATAGTGTTTTTCCTCCTTCTCGTTGAATCGAACTACAGTCGAGTCCAGTAGCCAGAAGTTGTAGAACGTGTTGGCACTGGCTGCCAAAGGAGAAAGAAACGAAGCCTCGTGAAGCGGAACAGTACTCTCGTACAAATTGAAATGTTCCGGCAACGGCAAGGCATACTGCAAGTAAGCCTCCTTCGGTAGCGGAAGCAAATATGACGAATCAGCCTGCCGGATCATGCCGTCCTGCAGGTTTCTCCAGAGTCTGCGCTTGAGATGGCGCGGCTGAATATCGGAAATGAAATAAGTGTTCTCGGAAGGAAGGTCAATCTCTGCCAGACGTGCATTCTCCCGTCGATGGGCCCTTACACCCGCCATCAAGGGCAAAGCAGGATTACTGCCCGGCAATGCGATTACCGTCTCCAATTCGTTGGTTTTCTCTTCCAGAAAAAGCTCCAATCCGGCCGATTGTCCAGGCTCTATCTCATACTGCTGTCGCTTGTAACCTACTGCAGAAATGACGAGACGCATCTTCGCTTTCAAGTCGACCCGAAGAAAAAAGAAACCCTCTTCGGACGTAGTCGTTCCCACCTTAGTGCCACGGAAATAGACGTTCACATTAGCCATCGGTTCACCAGTAGCCGCATCGTGAACGTTGCCGACGAGAATTGTTTCATCGGCATAAGCGGCCACGGTCAGAAGGCAGAGAAAGCATATGTAAAGCAGTTTACGCACGGTCAGTGATGCTGATTGGCGGGATGGTATTTCAGGACAGCCTCACGAAGGTCGGAGACGTCAAGGTGAGTATATATTTCCGTAGTAGTAATGTCCTCATGGCCAAGCAACTGCTGAATCACGCGCAAATCAGCTCCGTTCTGCAACAGATGAGTGGCAAAAGAGTGGCGGAGCGTATGCGGGGAGATATTCTTCTGAATGCCGGCCTCGGCACAAAGTCGCTTGATGATGGTGAAGATCATCACGCGAGTAAGCTGATGCCCCCTCCGGTTGAGGAAAGCGAAGTCTTCCTGCCCAGGCAGCACAGGCACCGACTCATGGCGGCATTGCATCCAAAGGCCAAACTGACGTTTCGCTTCATCGGAAATCGGGACAAGCCGCTGCTTCGAACCTTTTCCGGTAATGCACATATATCCTTCCGGCATATACATGTCCGATAGTTTCAGATTGACCAATTCGCTCACACGAAGTCCCGATCCGTAGAGCATCTCGATGATAGCCCGATTACGTTGCCCTTCCGGTGTAGAGACGTCAATGAGCTGCACCATTCTGTCTATTTCTTCAAGAGTGAGCACTGCGGGCAGATGCTGATCGAGCTTGGGCATAGCCAGCAACTCCGAGGGATCCTGATCGATCCTTCGGGTGTATAAAAGAAAATGATAGAAACTGTGAATACCGGAGAGCATACGTGACTGCGAACGAGCATTACTTACGCTCTTGAAAGTGTCGTAAACGAACGCCTGGAGGTCATCAAAAGATGCGCTCACGGGATCAACCCCATGTGCATCAGCCCAGCATAACAGCTTTTTGAGGTCGCGCTCGTAGGCCATAACGGAGTTGTCCGAAAGCGATTTCTCGAGCTTCAGGAAAGTGTGATACTCCTTATAGACCTGATCTTGTATCATATAGGTTTGGTTTTGAGCGAACCGGTGCGGTTCTTCTTCGTAAAGACACCGAAAAAATCGGCCGTATAAGCGCGCTTCTCGTAGGTGATACCCTCAAAATGGAGAATAACCTCGGGGCCATCATAGGAAAGCGTCAGCTTGCCCTTGGGCAGAATGGTCATCTCAACAATGCTTCCGTCGGAAATACGAAGCAAATAAGCGCCCGTAATCTGCCCTTCGAAATGCTTTCCGGGCAGAAACGTAAGCGGCTCACCCGTTTCTGCTGCCTCGTAGGTGGCTGCCGGCAAGGTCTTCTCCTGGGGGTCGACGAAAATGTCGGAGAAATAAAGATTCGTGCCTGAACCTTCTATATAGCCTTTCTTGTTGAGCGTGAGACCGTCCGAATAAAGGTCAAGCGCGAACACACGGTTAAACAATCCCTCTTCGGCATAGTACGCACCGTAGTCCTCTAGATAGCCGGTAGTGAATTCGCCCGCATACGATGGCGGCGTCGGTTGCGGTTGGTGGCGGCAACCGGAAAAAGCAGCAGCCAACAGGGCAACAGCCAACAGGCAATATGTGCGTATTTGCGTCATGAGCGGGGATTTTGTTATTGTTCAGTAGTGATATTGCGAGTAGGATACCAGGCAGCGAGGAAACCCATCAGCAGGACAATGGCGGTAATCACCAATACGTCAAGCCATTCCACCGCTACCGGGTAAGCCGAGAGCACATACTCGTAGCCGTTGCCAAGGCGAAGCAACCCGTATTCCTGCTGCAAGAAACAGATACCGAGGCCCAGCACCAAGCCGATGAGTGCGCCTATAGCCGAGATCATCCAGCCCTCGAATAGGAAGATCCGTCGCACCTGCTGCCGATCAGCACCCAAATTACGAAAAACGCTAATATCGGCCTGTTTCTCAAGCATCAGCATCGAGAGCGAACCGATGATATTGAAAGAGGCAATCATCAGAATGAAAGCCAGAAGAAGTGTGCAGAGCAGTTTTTCCACAAGCGCGATACGGAAGAAATCAGCTTGCTGTTCATAACGGTCGAGTACCTCGAACGAGTCGCCAAGTTGATTACGGATCAGTTTCTTCATGCGCTTGATATCAGCGCCTTCGGCAAGCCTGATTTGCACTTCAGTGGCTTCCTCAGCAGAATAACAGAAGAGGCGGCGTGCACAATCGAGGCTCACCAGACAGTAGTGATCGTCGTAATCCACCTGATTGACAGCAAACGTGGCCGATATGAAAGTGGTCTCACGATTGAGTGCCTGATCGGGGCGCAGGAGATTGACTTTCTCGAGACGTTTGGGCGCATAGAGATGTACTCCGCCCACAAAGTGGGCGTTCATGCCGAGCGTTGATGCCAGTCCGCGTCCCATCACGCATCGGTCAAAGCCGCCGTCCCAAACGAGGAAAGAGCCATCGGTGATGATACTGTCAATGTGTGTGAGCTGCTGATAATTGTCAGCGACGCCCATCACCCGAGCCGGCACCTGATGATCGCGATACTCCACCATAGCCGTCTCTTTGACAACAGGTGAGAAAACCGCCACTTCCGGCATAGCCTGCACGGCCTGCATCGATTCGCAGTCAAGCGAAAAAAACTTGCCTTCGGCCGGACGGATGAGCAACTCGGGATCAAACTCCGAGAAGAAACGTTCAATCACGCGGTTGAACCCGTTCATCACAGAGAGCACGCAGATGAGCGCAGCCGTAGCCACGCAAACGCCTGCCGCGCTCACGCCCGAAACGATATTGATTGCATTCTGACTTTTCTTAGCAAACAGATATCGCCACGCTATTTTGAGTTCGAACCGCACGGGCTCAATGTGCCAGGAGTTCGTCGATATGCTCCATCCGGTCGAGCGTCGTATCGATATGGAAATTGAGCTCCGGAATGATGCGAAGCTGATTATGCTCCATATTACCCAACTCGAATCGGATGGTCTTCTGGTCGTCCATCACCTGCTTGAGCACAGCTTCAGCGCGCTCGGAGGGGAAGATGCTCAGATAGACGTGCGCGATGCTCAAGTCAGGCGACACGCGCACCTCACTGACGGAGATGAGCAGGTTGCCAATACGTTTGGCATAACGAAGGAAGATGTCGCCCAAATCTTTCTGCATCAAGCGGGCGATTTTCTGTTGTCTGGTAGCTTGCATAAGTTTTTGAATTGGTTAAATGCTTCACATGTGCACTCGCGCGAGCGCGACATGATACGCAAAACAAGGGAAAGGAGACGAAGCTCTTTTCCCTATTCTGCATATTCCTAATACGCGATGTGTCTCCTGTGAGGAGTCAGTCTATTAGAAAGAATATTTATGACGACCTTCGTCAGAAACGGTAAGTTTCTTACGGCCTTTAGCGCGGCGAGCTGCGAGGACGCGGCGGCCGTTAGCGGTGGTCATACGTTCACGGAAACCGTGCTTGTTGCGGCGTTTGCGCTGAGATGGTTGAAATGTTCTTTTCATTTTTCCTGATTCTTTAGGCCCCTCACGGGGTATGTTATTAACTCGTAATAATTGTCCTTTTTAAGAAAGCGGCTGCAAAGGTACTACTTTTTTTTGAACCTACCAAATTTTTCCGCAATTTATTGCATTTTTTGGCCCGAGAGAGTGAATTTTTCGCCTTTTTTCTCGATCAGCAGCTGTCCATCGAAGTAAATATATCGTGGAGAAACGGCTTCTGCATCCAAATTACCGAGTCCTTGAGATACGGGCTGCACAGAGCTGTAGGGCAGTGTCTCATAGTCGGCTTTATTAATCCGGCCATCGGCTACCCCATTAAGCCATTCCTCAAGATGAGTGTAGCCCGAAGGAGCCAGTGCATTGCCATCGTCGGGGTTATTCGGATCGAGTCCCTCGGCCGTCTCATAGCTGTCGGGCAAGCCATCGCCATCGGAATCTTCTGCCAGTCGATCGCCCGGAAGTGCGTCTAGGAAAGGATAGCCCCCCATGACTGTGCCGTCGAGCAAGTAGTGGTCTTCACGGCTGAAGCGGATATCGAACTGCGAGTCGATGATGCCCAGCCAAGTGGCTTGGGTGGCACCCGAGAACTGCGGTTCAAGCGTTCCTGCAGCCTCGGCCAGCAGTCGGATATCTTCCTCGTCATAGCGCGGAAGAGCTGCGCCAGCGTGCTGATATACCTGCAGATAGGCCTGGTCGGCCGTCTCGATTGCCGTAAGCGAAGAGTCCAGCTTGCCGATCAGGATTTCCGCTCCTGCGGGCCAATCGGAGGGAATGTTGGCCGCATTGAGATCGTGCTCCCCCTCAAAGCGGTTGCCGTCGAGCCACCAACTTCCGTAGCCGTTAGACGTGGAAGGGATGACAAAACGATATTTGGCAGAAGAAGAGAGCTTGATGCGCGTGAGCGGACCAGGTTTGAAATAGTTGTTCTGCATGTAGACGCGGCTATAGCCTTGCAG
>JAGHUE010000051.1 GCA_018064985.1 Candidatus Colicola faecequi
GGGAAGCTCGAATAGAGGCGTCCTACAGAGTCGAAGCGGTCGTAAGCGACCATGAGGTTGTTGCCGGTGTCGGCAATGGCTTTGATGTGGCGGGGGGCAATGTAGCCGGCTGCGCCGATGAGTGCGAAATTCTGTGCCATAATGTAGAGGGTTTGTTTATATCATTGATAGTGAGTTGATTACTCGAAGAGAAGCGACTGGAGGTTGAGCGCGTTGACGGCCGAACGCTCGGGGTAGTTGCGATATGCGCCCGACCAGAGCATGACGGGAACGGCCGGATTGCGGTCGGCCAAGAAATCGCCCGGCTCGCGGTCGTTTTTCATCACCAACCACTTTTCCACGAGCCAGAACACCACGTCGCCGCGGGTCCGCTTCTGAATGGATTCGCGCAGGCGCGAGGCCTCCTGATTGCCCTGGATGAAGGGGAGGTCGGTGATGGAGCATGCGCCCTGTACGCCGCTGAACTCGAGCAGGAAATCGCTCGCCTGGCGGCGGATCGTCTCGAGCGAGAGTTTCTTCTGCTCGATGAGGGTGCGGTTGAGGTAGATGGATTGTCCGTAGCCGCCGTCTACCCAGCGCTCGTGGCCGTAGATAGCCATCAGGTAGGTGCCCATGAGCGCTACCGCGCGGTCGAGATTGAACTCGCGTCGCGGGAGGCCCGTCTGCTGCAGGGTGTGCTCGTCGGAGCCGTAGCGCGGGAGGCCCACTACCAGGAGCTGGTAGTTCTGCTTGCCGATGCGCTTATTGAGCTGCTCCATGAGGAAGCCGATGTTCTGGTTGACAGAGAGGTACATCTCTTCCTGCTCGGCGGAGATGATATGGTCGGCTTTCACCTTGGGCGAGAGGGTGGTGAGCTGGATGAGGAGCAGGTCGGAAAGCGGGTCCTCCCCCAGATGCTCGTTTTTCTGCAGCTCGAGCGCGAGCTCTATCTCCAGCTCGTTGACGATGGGCGCATGACCGCCGCAGAGGCCCGTATAGCCGAACGATTTCTTCTTTTCCAGATCGGTGGGGTGCATGTATTGGAGAATGTCCATGCGGGGCGTCCACTGATGCTGCTCTATTTCGCTGATCCGTCCGCTGGTGTTCATCTTGTCGGCAGAGGAGGGGAGACCTTCCGGATAGTATGTGGTGGTTACCCAGCGGCCTTCTGCAGCATCGAGCCAGCAGCAGGCGTTGGCGCTGTGACCGGCCATGCAAAGGGTGGTCTGCGGGTCGAGGCCGATGGCGTAAATCTTTGATTTCTCGCCATATACGCGGCGGAAACGGTCGGCCAGCGTCATGGAGAGAATGCAGTTGGGCGAAACGGAGAGCTGCGTGCCGATACCCTTATGCTCGGTATCTTCGAAGAGGCTGTGTGCCTTGCGGTCGGTGCGGGAGAAATAGCTGTTCTGCGTGATGCCGTGCTCCTGCGGAGTGACTCCCGTGAGGAGCGTTGCGGCTGTTTCTGCTCCGCCGTAGATCATGTGCGGGAGCGTTACCTCCGTCTGGAACGCTTCTTCCTGGAGGGTGCGCAGGCCGCCTACCGGCCAGAAATTGCGCAGGGCGTTGAGTTCATCGGGGTTCATGCCGTCTACCGCCACTACTACAGTCAGTCGTGGAGTGGCTGCGGCACATACGGCCCAGCAGAGCATGATGGCCCAAAGGGTATATTTTTTCATGCGAGTATGCGTGCGTCAGTTTTTTTGAAAGGTTTTCTTGCCGAGGAAAGCGAGTCGGCACATATGGAAAAATACGAGTGTGAGCGCCAGGTGGAGCGTTTGATGCTTGAGCATGATCCACATCAGGGCCACTACCAGCCAGAGCAGCATCAGCGGAGCGCCTTTCTTCAGCCATTCGCGGCCCTTGCCGAAGCAGCACAGGGCGATGGGCACTATCCACAACGGGTTGAGATAGAGGATGTTGAGGTTGGTGTTGACAAACGGATGGGTAGAGAAGAAATAGAGGAAGAAGATGATCAGTCCGGCTGCGAAATAGACGATCATCAGCGCGAGATCGAAGCCCCAGGTGAAGCGACCCTTGAAGAAATCGAAGGCCGTAAGCGCTGCAATAAGGAGGAGAAGCACGAGAACTGCGAGCTCGGGCGACGACAGGAAAGAGCCGTCACGCGGGGTGAACCGCCCGATATACTCGTCTTCGGTCATTCCCTGCTCCGACACGTAGTTCATCAGGTTTTCCGGCAGGAAGAGCGACTGATCGAGCGTCATCTCTTCGTCAGCGCCATAGCCGAAAAGGAGGTTGATGCCGAACTTGCCCCACGACCAGCGGCCGGAATAATAGTCGATATTCTCGCGCCAAGAGCGTCCGGACATCCCTTCTGCTTCCGGATAGCCGGTGGCCTTGCGGATAATGCGCCAGGGACGTGTTGCGCAGTTGTCGTAAACGAAATTGTAGCGGTAATAGCGGTTCTCGGGCTGGTAGTTCTCCAGAAGCGCATCCAGAACAGTCTGCTTCTGGAGCGAGTCGAGCAGAAGCGGCTGATAGTAGATGGTGCGGTCTTCGTAAGCGCAACTGAGCTGGAAATCCGATGTGTATTCGAGTCCCAGCATGTAGTCGGTTTCGCCCTTCACGAACTTCAGGTAGAAGTTGTTGGTCTTGAAGCTGAAGATGCCGTAGTTGAAGGTCCAGTCGATGGGGAAAACCTCGCCGTGAGGCGCCGTGTAAGCGGGGTCCTGTATGCGCAGGGCCGAGTGGCCGTAGTGGAAATAGAGCGGCTTGCCGGGGGTGCAACTGAGCAGCGACACCGTAGCGTCTTCGCTGAGCGTCTGCGCGTTGGCCATCGGGCAGAGGAGCATCAGCATCACAATGCCCAACCAGCTGAAAATATGTCGGTTAGTGAACATAAGCGAAAAAAATGTTAGGAATCAGTACAACGATCAGTCCGAGCAGAAAACCGGCTACCGTCTGTGCCGGAGTATGAGCGTGGAGACGGATGCGCGCGAGCATCAAGAGCCAGCTGATCAGAAACAGCAATACGATCACACGGGCGCTGAAAATGCCGTATTGCATCATCATGCCCAGCACCATCGCCACAGCTCCGCCCATCGAACTCAGGTGGACGCTTATCTTCCAGCGAAGCGTGATAACCATCACGATAAGCAGCACCACGGCCGAAGCCACAGCCGACCAGAAGATGTATTGCGGCATCTTCACCATATGGAGAAATGCGCACCAGCATGCGATGCAGCCGAGCGTGTAGATATACGGAACCGTACGCTCCCGGCGGTCGGTCACGTCGAGGTTCTTCACTCGCCCGAGCTTGATCATCACGCTGAGGATCGTAAGCGGCAGCACTCCCGTAAAGAAAGCCGTGCCGCCTATCACCATCAGCCAGTAGGAAGCCGGAAGCGGCAGCATGTAGTGGCTGAAAAGAGCGCAGAAAATCACCATGATATAGGTGGTCACGAAAAGCGGATAGCACACGATGGACCAGATATATGCCAGGATGTCGCGGATGTCGGTGTATTTTTGCATTGTTTATTCTTCGTTGGTTATGAGGCGTTTACGCTGACCGGTAACCGGAATGCCCAGCTGGTCGCGATATTTGTTGATGGTCCGTCGGGCCACCTGATAGCCCTGATCGCGGAGCAGCTTGACAAGCTGGTCGTCGGTATACGGGTGGCGCTTGTCTTCGTTCTCCACCAGGTTCATCAGCACTTTCTTGATCTCCTTGGTAGACACTTTCTCGCCCTCCACGTTGGTCAGCGATTCGGAGAAGAAATGCTTGAGCGGGATGATGCCGAAGTCGGTCTGCACGTATTTCGAATTGCTCACGCGCGAGATGGTGCTGGGGTCCGACTTGGTGATGTTGGCAATATCTTCCAGGATCATCGGTTTCAGATAGCAGTCGTCGCCCATCAGGAAATACTCGTACTGGAACTGCACGATGGCGTTCATCGTGCGGAGCAGCGTGTCGTTGCGCTGGCGGATAGCGTCGATGAACTGACGCCCTGCTTCGGCTTTCTCTTTGAGGAATTTGATGCCCTCGCGGTCGCGCTTCGGACCCTTCTGCACTTGCAGGTCGGTGAGCATCTGCTGATATTCGGGCGAGATGCGGATAGGGGAGAGGTGACCGTCGATGAGCGAGACGTAGAGTTTGCCGTCGATGGTCTCTACGCGGAAATCGGGCGTCACCTGATTGCGGGGTGCTTCGTAGATGTCGCCGCTGAAGGCGCTGCTCGGGCTACCCGTGCACGAGGTGATCTCCTGCAGCGCAGATTTCAGGTCCTGGTCGGACAGGTTGTAGCGCTTCTGCAGACGCTCGAAATGATGACGCGCCACTTCCTCCATGTGCTTGCGGATGAGCGTGAGCGCCAGCTCCGTGGCCGGGGTCTTCTTGCGGCGGGTGAGCTGCAGCTCGAGGCAGTCTTTGAGGTCGTAGGCGCCAACGCCTGCAGGGTCGAGGCTGCGGATAATATCCACGAGCTTCTCCATCTCGTCGTCCGTCACTTCCACGCCCGCGAACGCCAGGTCGTCGACCATCTGCTCCGGCTTGCGGGTGAGATAGCCCTTGTCGTCGAGGTTGCCGATGATGTATTGCGCTATCTTGCGCTGCATCTCCGTCAGCGGACGTTCGCCCACCTGCTCTTCCAGGTAGTCGTGGAAATCCTTGCCGCCGGCAATGGGCATCGTCTCGTAGTCGTCGTCGGGCGAGGTGTTGTTCACCTGCAGCTTGTAGTCGGGAATATCGTAGTCGTCGTCCACGTACTGGTCGTAGTCGAAATCTTCGTTGCGGAGCGGATCTTCGTCGCGGTCTTCGCGTTCGCCGTAGATGTCGTCGCAGTCGTCGTCGAGCGAGTAGTCGTTTTCTTCCGCGATGTCCTTTTCCTTCTCTTCTTCCTGACCTTCTTCGAGCATAGGATTCTCCTGAAGCGCCTTGGTGATAAGCGTTTCAAGTTCCAGATTCGGCATTTCGATCATCTTGATCACCTGAATCTGCTCCGGCGTCAGCTTCTGCTGCAGCTGGATGTTGATATTTGCTCCTATGCCTAAGTTTCCGGCCATTCAGTATGGGGTTATCCTATGATTTCGAGGAGGTTACGGGTGATGAATTCGAGCTGTTCCTCGTCGAGGCACGTGTGCATCGGCAGGGAAATGACGCTTGCGGCCAGCTTCTCAGCCTGCGGGAAGTCGCCTTCCTTGTAGCGCGGGTCGAGATACGCTTTCTGCAGGTGAAGCGGCACCGGGTAGTAGATCATGGCCGGCACTCCGCGCGAGATGAGCGCTTCGCGCACCTGGTCTCGGTAAGCTGCATTGTCGGTGCCTTCCGGGGCTATCAGACGGAGCGTATACTGGTGGAAAACATGCGTCGATTGCGGGTTGCGTCCGGGCAGCAGGATATGCTCGTTCTGTCCGAATGCCTTGTCGTAATAAGCGGCAGCTGCCTGACGGGCTGCGCTGTATTCGTCCAGGTGCGGCAGTTTGGCCTGCAATACGGCTGCCTGGATAGAGTCGAGACGCGAGTTGACGCCGATCAGGTCGTGGTGATAACGCACGGTCATTCCGTGGTTGGCAATCACGCGCACCTTCTGCGCCAGTTCGTCGTCGTCGGTAAAGATGGCGCCGCCGTCGCCGTAGCAACCGAGGTTCTTCGAGGGGAAGAACGAGGTGCAACCGAGGTTGCCGATGCAGCCGGCTTTCTTCTTCGTGCCGTCGGCAAACGTGTACTCGCTGCCGATAGCCTGGCAGGCGTCTTCTACCACGTAAAGCCCCTTCTCGCGCGCAATCTCCATGATAGCGTCCATGTTGGCGCACTGGCCGAACAGGTGTACAGGCACGATGGCCTTCGTCTTCGGGGTGATGGCTTTTCTGACGGACTCAGGGTCCATGTTGAACGTCTCGTAATCAACGTCTACCACCACCGGCGTATAGCCCAGCAGAGCTGCCACTTCGGCCGTTGCGATAAACGTGAACGTAGGGGTGATCACTTCGTCGCCCGGCTTCAGACCGAGCGCCATGAGCGAAATCTGGAGCGCATCCGTGCCGTTGCCTACGGCAATCACGTGCTTCACGCCCAGATAATCGGCCAACTGATTCTGGAAATCGGTTACGATCTGGCCTTTTACGAAGGCGGCAGAGTCGATCACCTGCTGGATACCCTTGTCTATTTCCGGCTTGATCTGCTGGTATTGCGTCTGCAGATCCACCATCTGAATCTTTTTCATTATCCTGATAACTTAGTGTCAGAAGTCGCTTTCTGAGTCGTCTTCTGAATGGTTCTTTTCTATGAGATATTCCGCTTCTTGAGGGGTGTAGCGGAACGAAGCCACTTCGTCGTTCGTGCAACGCACGCGGATCTCCAACTTCTCCTCGGAATCCTCCGGGAAACTGCATTCGGCTGCGAAATCGGCTGCCGAGAGGTTGCTGTATTCGCTCAGCGTTACCCGAGCCGTTACGCTCACTTCTGCCGGGAAGAGCACCAGTTTCTCGTCGTTCGGCTCGCCGGTGGCCCTTACAGGAACCGTCAGCGTTTTTTCCGTATAAACGATTGTCTCCGCTGCCCCTATGCTTTCCGCTTTCTGCTGAAGCCCGGCTGCCTCGCGGTCATACGAGCGGATGAACCAGATACCCGTGGAAAGCACGCAGAAGAAGCAGAACATGAGAGCGTTCCAACTGAAAACGAACGCTCCCACTTTCTGCACGCAACTGTAAAATATTTTTCTGAAATTTGGCATTATGCCTCCTTCACTTCCTCTTTCTGTTCTTTTACTGCTTCTTTCTTCTCAGCCTTCTTCTCCGGCTGAACTTCTGCGAATACGGAGCTCTTGTCGATCTTGATCGATACGCCCTTGGCAATCTCGACCGTCATCGTGTCGTCCTGTACTTTCTCGATCTTGCCGTGGATACCGCCGGCGGTCACTACCTTGTCGCCTGCTTTCATCTGCTTGCGCTGGTTCTCGAGTTCTTTCTGTTTTTTCTGCTGCGGACGGATCATGAAGAGCCACATTACTACGAAGATGAGGATCATCATCATCCAGAAGCTCCACTGGCTGCCCTGCTGTGCTTCAGCTTGAAGCATAATGGTAAGGAAATTCATGTGTGTATAGTTTTGATTGTTTTTAATTTACAAATTTAATCCAGCACTACTGCCTTGAGCAGTTTGTTCTCTTTCTTCAGCTTCCGTACGATCTCGTCCAGAATGCCGTTGATGAACTGGTGGCTCTTGTCGGTGCTGTATTCTTTGGCAATCTCCAGATACTCGTTCATCGAGATTTCGAGCGGGATATTCGGGAAGTTGATAATCTCGGCGAGCGCGGTCTGCAGGATGATGAGGTCCATGTAAGCGATGCGGTGGATCTCCCAGTTCTTCAGGTGCTCCTCGATGAGCGCTACGTATTCCTCGTGGTTGTCGATTGTTGCTTTCAGCAGTAGCTTGCCGAAGTTGAGTTCGTCTTCCGAATCGAACATCTCCAGCAGCGGCTGACCGCCGGCATTCTCTTCCTGGAAGCGCTTGATGGTCTTTACTACGTAAGACAGCACCACGTTCACGTCGGTAGTCCAACCCTTGCGGTCGAGCGCCACTTCCAGCTCTTCGAGCGCCGTGTTCAGCTCCTCGTTGTCGGCCAGCACGTCCGTTACGATCTTGCGCCAGATTTGCTTGTCATCATCGTAAGTCGGCTCGTCGATCTTCATGTAATCCTGATAGCATTCCGAATTCTGAATCTGCTTCCAGAGAATCCGGAGCGATTCGTGAGCGGCATCCCAACCGAGATGGTTCTCGTCCATGTAAGCGCGGAGCTGACGGTTGTTGAATATCTGGGTAGCGAAGCGGTTGTTCACGAAGTTCATGTTCGGAGTATAGGCTTCATGACGCACTTTCGCGCGCTCTTCTTCGAAGGCGATTTTGTCTTCTGCGGCTGCTACCATTTCGTTGACGAAGTCGAGCATCAGCATGTAGAGGCTGTACGTGTCGGCAAAACTGCCGAGCAGATTCTTCTTTGCTGAAAGCAACGTGTTGTCTTCTTCGTAGTAGTGGGCGAAGAGGGTCTGTACGACTTTGGTTCTTACTAATGTTCTGTTAATCATATCGTTGTGTCTTGTTTATTGCGTTATTTTTCTTGCTTCTATGGATTTTTGCTTTGCATGGACGCCTGTGCTTGCCCGCCTCTACGCTCGTGCGCTACACTCGCCTTGTGCACCTCTCCGCTCGTGCGTTACACTCGCTCTGGTGCGCGCGCATTACAAATATCGTTCCACTTCAAGTCTATAAATCGTGCAAAGATACGAATTTTTTTTTGATTATGCAAGCAAACGCCGATATTTTGCAAAAAAATGCTCTCCCGCGTCCCTCTCACTTCTCACTTCTCACTCCTCACTTCTCACTCCTTCTTGCATAATATTCATAAGCAGTATGCATAAGACTCACAGCGCACGATTAGCATAGCATTAGCACAGGATTAGCACAGGATTAGCACAGCATTCTCTTACTTTCATCGGACTTCCATACGACTCTCAGACTTGTATTTTTATGCAGTTTGTGTATATTTTCTAAAAAAATCGCCTGATTTTATTTCTATTTTGAACAATCGCTTTGTCTTTTCTGGCAAAAATTGTAAATTTGCAGTCGATTTCTCACAAAACCATTCCAAACTTCATTTTACCGATGGACAAATTCGCAGCAGATCACAAGAAAGAGCCCGAAATCGTGTATTCCCGCTCTGTCAAAGCTGGAAAACGCATCTACTATTTTGATGTAAAAAAGGCGCGCAACGAAGACCTTTACATCAGTATTACCGAGAGTAAACGGACAACCGCCGGCAATGCCGAAATGCCTCAGTTCGAGAAGCATAAGCTTTTCCTCTACAAAGAGGACTTCAACCATTTCGCAGAAGCGTTTGAAGACATCCTCGCTTTTGCCAAGTCTGAGCTCGGGGAGATAGAAGACCGTGAACCGGAAGCAGAGAAACCCGAACTCCCGTCCGATGCTGATTCCGTCTCTCCTGCAACCGATACTCCGTCTGTTTTGCCTTCGGAATCTGATGCTTCGTCTGCTTCGCTTCCCGAATCCGAAGACTCAGCATCCGACAAGAAGCGTTTCAAGTTCTTCGGTCGTCGCAAATAATTGCGCAATCCTCTCCATTCCTTCTTTCCTCATCCTCCTTCTACTGACATTCTCTTTTCCTTAATCCATAATGTAAGCGCAAGGGCTGCCATCCGTTTGGATGACAGCCCTTGTTATTCTTTTCTCAGCACGTAGGCCCGTCTGTTTTCTATGCTGGTACTTGGCTTTTTCTCAGCACGTTGGTCCGACTGTTTTCAGAGTTTGCAGATAGCATTCAGGATGTCTGTTGCCACTTCCTGCTTGCTCTTCAGCGGGAAACTTTCCCGCTCGCCTTTGCGGGTGATGATGTCTATTTTGTTGGTGTCGTAACCGAAACCTGCGCCCTTGTCCTGCAGCGAGTTAACTACAATCATATCAAGGTTTTTGCGCTCCAGCTTGGCTGCCCCGTTGGCTTGTGCATCATCCGTTTCGAGAGCGAATCCGATAAGCTTCTGACCGTCTTTTTTCTTGCTGCCGAGAGTAGCTGCAATATCCGGATTCTGGGTGAGCTCTATGGTGATATCGCCCGTCTTTTCACGCTTGATTTTGTGTTCGGCTGCTGTGGCCGGACGGTAGTCGGCTACTGCTGCGCAGAGGATCGTTATATCTGCTTCTGCGAAAGCTTCTTCTGCTGCATCCCGCATCTCGATTGCGCTCTCCACGCTCACAACCCGGATGGGGTGGAGCGGATTCTGCTTCGGCTGTAGTGCCACAGGTCCCAGTACGAGTGTCACGTCTGCTCCTTCTTTGGCTGCTTCTTCCGCAAGAGCGATTCCCATCTTGCCGGTCGAATAGTTGGAAATGAAGCGGACGGGATCAATCTTTTCTTGCGTCGGTCCTGCCGTAATGAGCATCCGTTTGCCGGCAAGCGGTTTCTCCGTCAGCAGGTCTTCCGCTGCGTGGAAAATTGCTTCCGGTTCGAGCATGCGGCCCTTGCCTGTTGTCCCGCAGGCGAGGAAACCTTCTGCCGTAGGCAGCACGGTACAGTTGTTGTATTCGCCTACGATGCGGATATTGCGCGCTACGGCCGGATGATCCAGCATCTTGTCGTTCATCGCAGGGGCAATCAATACCGGTTTGCGCATGGCAATAAACGTGGTCGACAGCGCGTCATCCGCAATACCGGCTGCCATCTTCCCTATCACGTTGGCTGTAGCGGGGGCTACTATCATCAGATCTGCCCAATCGGGTAGGGAGATGTGCTCGGTCGTGTGGTCGTTGCCTGTTGCGAAAACATCGGTATACACTTTGTTCTGACTGAGGGTCTCTAATACGAGCGGAGTCACGAACTCCAGCGCGTGGCCGGTGGTCGTGACTTTCACCTCTGCACCGGCTTTCTTGAAAAGCCGGATGAGTTCCGGTATCTTGTAGGCAGCTATGCCGCCGGATATACCGATAAGTATGTTTTTTCCTTTCAGCATGCGAGAAGCGTCTGAAGAAGGAACGCTTTATTCCTGATCGAGTGCTGCGTCCTTCGAACCGTTGCGGTAAATGAGCTTGTGCTCAATGAGTTCCTGGGTCGCAATGAGGGTCGGTTTCGGCAGACGCTCATAGCTCTTCGAAATCTCAATCTGCTCCTTGTTTTCGAATACCTCGTCAATACCGTCCTGCGGTACGCTGAAGTCCTGGAGCTTTGCGTCGAGTTCCTTCTTGAGTGCGGAAGAAATCTGATTCGAACGCTTGCCGAGGATGGCTACGGTTTCGTAGATGTTGCCTACTTCTTCAGAGAGGTGGTTCATATCACGGCTTACCGTGTTATGAGGTGCGTTGGTTTTCTTGTAATCCATTTCTTTGTTGTGTCTTATTTCGTTGATTCAGCCAGCATTTTCTTCACGGCTTTGCCGTTGTTGCCAGCTGGCGATCTGTGCTTGGATTCCGGGTATTCGGTAATGAAACTGTAATACTCGTCTTGTGTGTCGCGAGCTCGGTCTTCCTTCATCTCTGCCACGCTGTTCACGGTCTGCTGATACTTGGCCTGAAGGATGATCCAGTTGAAGTCTTCGATATATTTGTTCGACGGGTATTTCTTGATGGCGTTCTTGGCTACAATCTCTGCCGAGAGGTAGTTGTTGCCGAGATAGGTGCCCAGGTTGTAATAAAGCTGAGCGGAATAAAGTTCTTTCTGTGCCAGGCGGTCATACATCTCGTTCATCTCATCGTATGCCTGCTGAACGTACTGGCTCTCGGGATAACTCTCCACGAACTTGTTGTAATACTCGATGGACTTGTTGGTCTGTTCCTGATCGAGTCGTGCATCCGGTGAGTCCATGTAATAAGCGTGTGCTACCATGAAACTTGCTTCCATGATGCTGCGGCCTTTCGGATAGTTGCGGACGTAGGCCGAGTAGTATTCTGCTGCAGAAGCGTAATCTTTTTCGCCCATGTAGCAGCGGGCCAGATAAATCAGCACATCCTCAGAGCGCTCTGTGCCTTTGTAGTAGGCTGTCACATCGTCAAAAAGGGTCTGAGCCTTGGTGTATTTCTTGTCGTTGAAATACTCCACGGCTTTGTCGTACTTATAATCCGGGTCGGTGGATTTGAGCACTTTCTGATACTCGCCGCATCCCGTGAGGATAAGCGAGAACATTGCTAATATGATTATTCCCTTCTTCGGCATCTTACAATTTGGGCTGCAAAGGTAGTACTTTTTTTGAAATGTGCAAATTTTTATGCGTTTTCCACTTTTTTTATGAAAAAAAGCGGTTATTACAGCGGGAAATGAGCCGAGGTGCGCACTTCCATGCTGTCCGTCGGGCAAGCCACAATCAGGTAGCACTCTGTGCTGTCGAGCGAGTTGATGAGCGCTAAAGCCTGCTCGCTTCCGAGCACCATGCAAGCTGTGGCGAGAGCATCTGCCCGCATGCAACTGGTGCTCACTACTGTAGCCGAAAGCAGGTCGCTCTCTGCCGGATAGCCTGTGCGAGGGTCTATCGTATGCGACCGGCGGATACCCCCTTCGTAGTAGAACTGCCGATAGTTGCCCGAAGTAGCCATTTTGAGGCCCGAACTGGCGATAATCTCTTGAATCTCATTCTGTTGACCGGTGGTGCCATCGATCGGTTTG
>JAGHUE010000172.1 GCA_018064985.1 Candidatus Colicola faecequi
GTATAGCCAATTCTTTTTCGGGTTGCAGGTGATAAGGATCTGTGCCGGGATGCCGTACTTCTGATTGAGGTGGCGTCCTACTCGCGATTTGAGAACTTCGAAGGCGAGCTGATGGACCTCACCGCCTTCTTCAATCCATCCGCCTGTGTACTCCTTTGAACCGAGCCGCTCGAACATCGGGTCCTTTACCGGGTAGAAGGTAAGATCGAGAAAGACAATCTCGGAACCGTTGCTGAATCGAATGCCGTCATCTTTCAGCTTGTAGGCCGTAAAGCCAAGCGCATTGACAACCTTTGTGAAGGTAATAACCACCGAATCCCTGGTGTCTTTGAGGTTGTTACGCCCTACGAAGTAGCGCACCCCGGGGCAGTTACTGCAGACCATGACGAGCCAAGAACAGCCGAGCCAGGACTTTCCTCCGCCGCCGGCACCACCGTATAACAAATACTGAAAGCCATCACCGAGGGCGGTCATGGCTTGGTATTGCTTATTTGTCAGCGGTGCTCTGTTCATCGGAATGCGGCATGAAGCTCTTGTAAGTGACTTTCGAATCTACGGAAAGGTCTCCCTCTAGGGTAACCTCCTTCTTGTCTGCAAGCCCTGCAATACGTGCGGTAAGGCTTGAGTCGTAGATACCGATAAGTCCTCCTGCCGACTGCTGGTCTTTTATCGCGCGTTCTATGCACGCGAAGATACTCATAAACCCGGGTCGCTCGGCATAGTTGGCTTTCATTTGCGTCCAGTTAGAAATGCCTGCATGAGCGCAGAAGCCGTCAATGGTGAGGGGGCGTTCTACGGTGGCCTGCGAGGTTTCTGCAGCGCCAGGCGTTTGGCGGACTTTATTATCCACAAGCTCGGCTTTGAACTTCTTGGTGGATCGGTCCGTCACCACCATCGGGTTCTCTTTCGCCCATCGGCAATACTTCTCGAACGCATTGATCAGGTCGGTTGGAGAATTGAACTTACGAGGGCGACCGCCTCTCTTGGCGACCTCCCTCATCTGCTCAATAGCCACTTCCCACAATTCTCGTTTCGTTGTACTTGCCATTGCCGTCCACTAACAAATTGGTCTCATTACGAACTCGCCCCACTTGGTCTGTGTGAGCAGTTGTGCTTTCTCAAACCACATCGGATCGTATGCGATCGGAGTGGTCTGCAGAAAGAGTGTAATCAATAACGTCTTCATGACTTCTCTATCATTTGGAGGAATTCATTACGGAGGGCGCTATCCGTTTTGAAAATGCCGGTGAGATACGAGGAAACCATGATGCCCTTCTTGCGTGCGCCCCGGCTCTCCTTGCACATGTGGCGTCCCTTCATAACGAGAGCCATGCCGAGAGGCGGATTTTCTTCGCCCAGAGCGATTGTTAGCATGTCTACAATGTCATGCACCAGGCGCTCTTGTATCTGCAGCTTTGCGGAGCAGTAATCAACTACGCGTCCGATTTTGCTGATGCCGAGTATGCGGCCTTTCGGGTTGGGAATGTAGGCAAAGTAGTATTCACCGAAGAAAGTGCGTGCGTGGTGCTCGCAGAGGGAGTAGAAATCGCCCTTATCGAACACCATTTCGTCATACACTATTCCGTCGGCGCCATTCTGAAACGTGGTAATCTTCGGTGCTTGTTTTGGGTCATAGCCTCGGAAGATTTCCTCAAACATACGGAGGATGCGGTCCGGCGTGCCTCTGAGGCCTTCCCGGTCTGGGTCTTCGCCTATGTAGTGGAGGAGGTTGCGGATAGCTTGCTCCGCTTGTCCTTTCGTTGTGTAGTTTTGTTCTTTCATCTTACTTGAAGGATTTTTTGTGTTTGAAGACTGATACGCCACTTCGGATGTTCCAGGCAATAGGCGACGGTTGCTTCCATGATGCGCTTGTTTTCTTCTTCGTTGCCCATGTCGCACGGCTGCAAGAAGTAGTGGTTCGCTACGATATCATCATAGAGCGACATATCGTTACGGCCATTATATACCACTTTGAGCTCATCGCAGTAGGTGAGAATACATTCTGCTTTCTTCACGAACTCGAACTTCGGGGAGAGGGTAATGAAGTCGATGTTGCGTGATACCTCCCGAGTGCCGTTGGTCTCAATGCAAACCTTCTTGCCGAGCTCATGGAGCTTCTCAACAAACTCTTCCGTGAGCTGCATGGTCGGCTCTCCACCTGTTACGACTACAAGGTCGGTCGGGTATTTTGCCACCTCGTTGATAATTTCCTCGTCCGCCATGAATGCGCCATCGTGGTGAACGGTGTCGCAGAATGGGCAGCGGATGTTGCAGCCGGAGAAACGAATAAAGACGGCAGGGGAGCCGGCATGCAGTCCTTCCCCCTGCACGGAGTAGAAAATCTCGTTAATCCTTTTCATAGGTTGCAATGTTGCCGTCGGATTCTTGAACGTTTACTTTGTAGCAGGTCGGAATCTGTTCGCAGATCCAACGAGCCATATTCTCGGCGGTTGGATTGAACGGAAGGACCTCGTTGAGATTTTGGTGGTCGAGCTTCTCATGAATGGCCTTCTTGATATGGGTGAAGTCGATTACCATGCCGTCCTGATTAAGGACCGAGGATTTGCAGAACACGCGCACATGCCAATTGTGGCCGTGAAGGTTCTCGCACTTGCTTGGGTAGGAGAGGTTCAGCTGATGAGCTGCAGAGATCTCCATGTTTTTTTGAACGTAATACATAGGTCAGTTATTTTGTTTTGTGAAGAAGTAGAAAAACGGAGTGTCGAGGATTGCCAGGCACATCTTGAGGAGATATTGCCCGGCAATGATACTGACAATGCCTGCAAGACCATTCTCCTGCCACAACCAACCGCAACCGATACCGAAAGCAACCAATGCGTAAATGGTGGTGTCGATTATTTGGGAAGTGAGGGTGGAGGCGTTGTTCCATACCCACCTCAGGTTCTGCTTGCCACCGAAATAATCACGAACGCGATGGAAGATCCACACGTCCCATTTCTGGCTGCAATAATACGCAGCGAGACTTCCGACCGTAAACATGAATGATTGACCCAGGAGTTTCTCGTATGCCGCCTGCATGGTCGCGTCGTTGGTCGGAGTGTACATGGTGGCAAAGATGAGCGCAATGGCGAATATCTGCCCGATAAAGCCACGTTTGACGGCTGCATTCGCTTCATACTTACCCCAGAGCTCACCAATGATGTCGGTGCAGAGGAATGTGAATGCGTATGTGATAGCGCCGCCGGAGAGAAGCAGAGGAATGCCGGCAATGGAAAAGCCGAGGTCGATAACCTTGCAGCCTACTACATTGGAGATAACAATGCTCACCACAAAGATTATATTGAGCAATGTGAGGTTGTTGTATGTCTTTTTCATAGAGCCGGGTATTTATAATCTTGCCAGCCGCACGCCTTTTGATATTCCTGTTTGAGGTATTCAATGGAGAGCGACATGCCGTTGGTGTTCATTTCGTTGTTGAACTGATTGATATATTTCCACCGATCCAAACCGATGAGCTGCTGCACGGCCTCGGTGGTGGCGTTCTTTTGGTGGTGGCCTTTGAGAAAGCCGAACCTCTTGACTGCGAGATAAGAGGTACTATCGGCCGATGTGCAGAAGCTGTTCTCATGGAGCAGTTTGAGCTCCGTGCAACCGAGGAGGTGAATATCAATCTCCGGCTTCTTGTTCTTGATGTAATGTGCAAGCGGCGTGACCATGTTCTTCTTGCCGGCAAAGCGAAGTTCCGGAACGCTGATCGCTATATAGTCGCTGTACTCGATAAGGCGGTCAAGACCCTTCATTCCGTCCTCGAGGTGGAAGACATTGATAATGCGATTCGGGATGTCATTGCGCAGGCGCTGACGGAACTCCCAGGCTTGTTCCACTCCGAGAACCTTCTGACAGTCCACCTCTACGCAAGTGGCACCCTTTCCGTGCTTGAGCGTAAATTCCACCAGGCAGTCATACCATTTGTTGATAATGGAGCCGTCGGCCTTCCCTTTCATTGCTCCGAACATGAGGGTGAAAAGCCCGGAGTCCTGAATGACGTGGCGCTCATTACCGAGGATGTGCGCCGGGATCTTGCTGTATGGATCGTCCTTCTGCCAGGGGAGAGGCATGATAGGAGCCGTGCCCTTGCCGAATACCATACGTTCCACAAACGGATAGCAGGTATATAGTGCATACTGAATACCGAGCAACCTCACCGCCTCGTATTGGTTCTGAACCTCGGCGCCTGCAAAATGCACTTTGATATTATCTGGACAATGTAGCGCCGCCATAATTATCTTCAAGAATGGTTACTTCGGAAAGGTTGCCGTACTCGTTCATAAGCACGTGTGCAAGGTGTTCGCAGGACATTCCGCCCAATTCCATAGGAATACCGAATAAATTGCCTAAAAACGATTCTATTTCGTTCTGGCACTTATTTATCTCTATCTCCCTATTCTCGTCCGTTACTTTGAAGGCGCAACGGATCGTGAACATATGGCGGTGGCGTGCCCGGAGGTAAGCGCAATCGTCAGGCGCATCCGCCCAACGGTGAAAGCCTTCAATGATGTTGTAGGTGTTTACAAAGATGTTCATTTTACTTTTACGCCCTCCCATGCGCCAACGGCAACTCTTACTGCCTCTTTGATTGATTCAAGTTCTTCTTTATTGTCCTCGTTTACGATGACCGTAATCTTCTCCCCTTTCTCCTTCTCGCCCTGCTGCTCTTCGCCGAAGAAGCTGTTGAGGTCAATCGGAGCTTCACTTTCTTGCCAATCATGCACCCCCCATTCGTCCGGGGAGATCTCATACTCTTCGGCAGCTTGTTTGAGATTCTCGTTATCCCAATCGAGGTCTGCGGCAGCCGTCGCATTATCCGCGAAAGCTATTCCCCGGCCCTCTGCGCTATCGAGCTCGATATCCGTTCGCTTTACCACAACGAGCTCTTCGCCGGTTGTTTCAATCACGATGGTTTTTTCCATGCCGATGTCGGAGGCCGTCTCCGCAATTCCGTTGCCGCAGATAATGCGACCTTCCTTATCCACCACGATGGAACGGGCGGCGCCATACTGACGCAGTGATTTCTCAAGGAGCCCCATACCGAACTCCGTATGCTTGTTGAAATTCTTGTCATCGAAGACCAGGTCATGAATAGATCCGGCCACCGCTTTGTGTTCTTTGCCCATAAGCAGAATAGTATTAAGTTCCGTTTTCCGTCGCGGAAAACGTAGGCAAAAATATTGAAAATTATTCAACTGACAAAATAAAACATCAAGAAACTGCAAAATTTATCAAGTTTTGCGGTGAAATAGCCCGATTTTACACGATTTAAGCCGTTAATTCGTGAAAATAGATAGATTGCTCGGATAATTACGAACCGGGCTGCAGAACACAAAAAAAGCCCCCCATCCGTGCGGATGAGGGACCGGGTGTCTTCAAGAGAGAGTTGGATGAGATATTAGTTGATGAGAGAGGTTGCAGCTTTTTGAATGCGATCGGAAAGGTCAAAGAGTGCTGCCTGCAGCTGCTTGAGCTCTTCTTCGCTGAACTCGCCTTTGCCGCCGTTGCCGTCTATGCCGTCGAATTTATGGTAGAGCCAGGAGGATGACTTACCAAAATACTTGTTTGCGATCTTCGCAATGTTAATGTCGAGGATGATGTCAGATAGTTTTTGCTTTGGGGTAAGATTAGCCATATATAGATGAGTTTGGTTGATTTCATTATTTGCTCCTTCAAAGAGCTCCCTCTTGCGAGGGAACTCTTCTTGATTACAACCCCATTAGGTTGGAGAGCAATTGGTTGATGTACCATTCCTGTTCTTCGGGATGTTCCATCCTACCTTTCGAGGCCTTGAAGTTTCGGATGGCCTCGATGAATTCCTTTTCTTCTTCGGTAATCTTCATCTATACACCTCCTCTCTTGAAGACGATGCAAAATTACTACTTTTTTTCGTATTATGCAACTATTTCACTATGAATTTTCGTATTTTTTTAATTTTGCAATCTCCGGATAGCAAAAAGGCAGGCCACACTCTCGTGCAACCTGCCAACAAT